>CAXHYW010000060.1:0-11538 GCA_964021475.1 uncultured Desulfobacteraceae bacterium
AGAATTCCGATAGCAGGTTATCTCCCGGAGAATCGACCACCCTTCCCTGGTGCGCCTCAATTTTCTGGGCCATGAGCCTGCGGCAGGCCTTTAGTGATTTAACGGTTTCAACATCATCATCGGCCATCAACCGACTATAGCCTTTGACATCGGTTGATACGATTGCAGCAAGTTTACGCTTTATCTTCCGGTCATCCATACTGCAATATCTCCAAATCATCCTCACATTAGGAAGAAAAAACAAGGCGAAAGCCCCTTCCCTGAAACTACCCTAAAAAAATTATCCCAAATGACGGATATGACATGGGATTTCACAAAATAAGTCAAATAAACATAGTCTTTCAAACCCCAAAGTCAATCCATAAAGGGGTGAAAAATCAGTGTTCTTTCCAAAAGATATCACTTCATTTATTAAATACAGCCACATTTTAAAAAGGGAATGGGTCTACACAAACAAAGGCGGGTACTAAAAATACAATATGCACTGAGGACAGACCATAGAAAAAAGCTTTCCCTCACGCATACACATTAATTCCCAAAGATTGTTTTTTCTGGCTGAATTCTTGTTCAAGCCTTTTTCTTGCTTGAATAAATTCGTTTTCCAAACGTTGGGTTTCGCTGGTATGATTTTGTTCCAGAACCGTTTCCTTTTCATCATAGATCTTTTGAAGCGATTGCGCCTTTCGGGAAAGAGTTACTTCATCATTTTGATTTTTAGCAGGATCTTCATTTTTTGCGACGGGGGAGTTTGAATCTTTGGCAGAAATACTTCGCTGATCCTGGTATCCACTTAAAACATTATTATTGGATGTTGCGGTCAACATTTTTCTTACCTCACCTAAATAACACACACTTTTTTTGGGCGACATTTCAATGGCGCAAACAACTCTTTACCGTTCTTTATTATACCACCCACATATACATGAAGTATACTTCTGAAATAGAATAGTGTCAATTTTTATATCAAAAAAACCCAATAGCACCGCCCGGATATGATTGGCAATGGCTTTCAGGAGATAAAGAAGCCCAAAACTAAAAAATCGAAATGCCCTTGTCGTGAGTCTTACTCACTCAAAGGCATTTCGATTCCTTTTACCTTAGGTAAAAGTGGCGTCCCCAAGGGGATTCGAACCCCTGTCGCCGCCGTGAAAGGGCGGTGTCCTGGACCAGGCTAGACGATGGGGACGCATCTGTTTTTTGGTTCCCAATAAATGGTGGGCCGTGCTGGGCTCGAACCAGCGACTCTCTGCTTAAAAGGCAGATACTCTGCCAACTGAGTTAACGGCCCGTTGGGACACCTCGAAAACAGAGCGAATCTATATGTTTTCATATGTTTTGTCAACTGTTTTTTGAACCCATTCGATAATTTTTATTCGGGCCGGAATAATACAGCCCCATTTACACGTCTACAATATCGAGATAGATGGTGATAGCACCAAAGCCATTCATTTTTTAGCCGTTGTGTTTTCTAAAACCACAAATCATTTTTAATCAGATAACTATTCCGGGGAAGCCTCCGCTCTACCATTGCATTCTGAATCATTCGGCAAGACAAATGGGATTAATTGATAAATTCCATACATCTTAGTTGATAATACTTACAAATGATTTTATACTTCAAGAAATGAAGCATAAATTTCACTCAAAGAAATCAATAATATTGATAACAGGTATCAACCCTTGAAAATGAGAAAGACAATAATCTGGTTAATTCAATCCAATCAGACAACACCCATCATTACAGATTTTTTAAAGATACTACAAACAAGAGTGGAGAAGTATATCGATCTTTTGTTTATGGTTCCTGACACTTCTTCTAATATCATTGAAAACTTAAAAGACCTAAACCCAATTGTTTTTAAGACGGATACACGGACTGCAGTACCGTCATATCAAGCCTACCTGTCAAAACGAAACTTTTTAGAGAAAAATGAATTCACAGAAGGACTGTCCTTTGCCGACACGCTACTGGCAGATGACCTGGGTGGTGGTAACGCCCAGAAAACAACCCTTAAAATCCCCGTCCCAGATAACACCTGCGGTGTAATTCTTCAGGTGCCAACGCCACTTGGTTCCTCAGAAATGGAAGAAAGAATATTTCACGCAACCATTCTTTGGGCAAAACAGTACAAAATTCCCGTATTGGGCTATGAACTTTTACCGCTGGATACAAAATGGACATTAGCCCCTTCTCTACCGGATGGAATAATTACCAGACATCATGAGAGTTATGCACATTTAAAAAAACAACTTGGCCATAATAACATCTGGCTGCTTCCACTTTATGAAGCATCCATTTTCTCTTCTATTTCCACGAGCTTCCATTTTAACGGAGCCAGGGCTTGTTACCACTATAGGAACGAACACTCAATACCCGCAGATCGGACCATTTTATATCTCCCCCACAATGTGGCGATGGTATATGAATACCAGGAAATGATAAAAATCCTCGAACCATTGGGCGACAAGCTCCATCTGATGTTCAGCATTGGAAAAGATCAGGTACGAGGGACACACACCCAAAAGGCAATGATTGAAATCGTTTATGCTAAAAACTTAAACGCCTTTGCATCATATTCATTTCACGACACAAACATCCCCTGGGAAATGATGATGGCTGACATAGTGCTTGCCTGTTCCTCATGTTTCAACTCCGAAATTGCAGAAAAGGAAATCCCCTGCATCATTTTTGACCCCCAACTGCCTCCAATGACCCGAGGGAACAAAAAACGGGTGACCTCCGAAAAAAATCTCTTAAAACTCATCAGTGAAACCATAGAACTCCATCAATATAAAAGTGAGCTTGCAGATATTTTAATGCTCTTAACAAGGTTAGGAAGTGGTAATGAATAAATTCTGGAAAAATAAAAAGATTATCGCTTATATTGCCCTGACCCATCACACGCGGTTTATACGTCCTGTCATGGAGAAACTTGCCAAACAGGGAGCCAAGATTTCTTATGTTGTTGGACAGGCTGAAAGGTCCCAGGAGATCACTGCCATTAAATTGGGGCTTAATTACGCCCATATTTTTGATTTTGTGACGGATAAAGACACCAAAGATATTCAAAGCAATTATCTATTGTTAAGAGATGCCTTTTCAAACAATCTGAAAAACAATTTTCTTTTTGGCGTGTCTCCGGTAACGGTAACAGACAAAACCATATATTCAACAGCTGTTGAGTATATAGGATTTAGAAATCTTATAAAAAAAGAAAAGCCAGACATCTGTTTTGCCTTACACGAACTCAACAGATGGGGAAAAATGTTTTCATTCTGGTCTAAAAAACTTAACATTCCTGTCATAACTTTCCAGGAGGGGCTTTATTACGGGCTTAATTTTGGCTATACCGGCCATGTACAAAACTCGACACTGAACTTTGTATGGGGAGAAAGAATTAAAAACAAATTGGCAGATTTTGAAGCCCCACGTGACAAAATCATACCCGTGGGCAATACCCACCTCTCAAATGAGCTTGTTTTCCAACAAACAAATGCCATAAGAGAAAAGAAAAGAGTTCAATACCACTGTAATAATTCTTTTGTCCTACTCCTTCTTTTCTCAGGTGAAGTTCCCCCGGCAAAAGTACTGTATCCGCTTTTCAAGCAAATCTCAAACACACCAGACAAACTCATGTTTGTTAAATTTCATCCGATTACAAAACATGACATCATGAAGGAATGGGTTTCATCAATCCCGGATGAGTATAAACCGCAGATAAAAGCGTTTCATGAAGATGAAAACACCTATGATCTAATGTCGTTGAGCGACATATGCGTTCTTGTTCAGCCCAGTACCACAGGCCTGGAAGCACTGGCTTTTGGGAAACCCCTTATTCATCTTGATATCAAAATGAGACAGGAATTGCCCTATTCATTTACCGACCTGAAAGTGGCAATCAAGATGACACCGACTGAACTGGGTAAAGCCATATCCGAGAATACGGATTTCAATGGACTCATTGACAAAAAAAATATAGAACTTTTTTTTAAAAATGAACTTTCAGAGACAACGGACGCCATTGATATTGTCGCCAACATTTCAGAAAAAGTGATTCAAGCGAACCAAACCAAAAAGCACCCTCCCATCCAATCATCCGTGAAAGAAAACAAACAATGGTCGATTATCCTTGCACTCTCCGATAACCCAAAGGAGATTCTCAGGCAACTTGAAGCAATTGCCCTGAATTCGGAAAATTCCGGAGCATTTGAAGTGATATTGATTGAACCGGTTGATATTTCCGAAGCATCATCTAACATTCTTGCGTCATTAGAGGGGAATGTAACCCGCCTGATTACGGACGCCGGGTTGTCAATTCCTGAGATGATGAACAACGCATCAAAAATTGCAACCGGCAAAACCCTCATTTTTATGGATGTTAATCTGCTGCCTGCACCAAAATGGCTTTACTATCTTAATAAAGGAATAAAAAAACATGGAACAAACAGGATTCTGGGTGTAAGAATTATTGACCCGACAAGCAGCATATTACATGCAGGGATTGTGTTGGATAAAAACCATGCACCGGTCTCCGCCTACAAATATTTACCTGCTGATTTTCCAAATGCCATGAAAGAACGTTCTTTTCAAATGGTTGATCACTTTGTCTGTATCAATAAAAAATTTTTCCATAAATTAGGCGGTTTTTGGGAAAAAACAGAAAAATTTGCATTTATGGATATCTGCCTCAGGGCCAATGCATCTACAAAGGAGAGTGATACTTGTATTTATATTCCAGAGGCATGTATGACATCCTTAAATAGCAACGCAGAAACATTTAATTCTAACGCTTCCATCTATTTTTTTAGCAAATGGCAGGGGACTCTCTGGGAGAACCAGGAAATACTTTACGCCACAGACAAAATCACCAAATCAGAACTTGATACAGCCCGAATCGCCCAATCAATGGCAACCACAGGGTTGATAGGATAAAATTAAATTATTGCTAAAGGGTTAAGGCATCATGCTAAACAACAAATCGATATTGATAACCGGCGGAACGGGCTCTTTTGGCAAAAAGTTCACTGAAACCCTAATCAACCGTTACAAGCCCAAAAAAATAGTCATTTTTTCCAGGGATGAACTAAAGCAATTTGAAATGCAGCAACAGTTTAATCATGACTGCATGCGCTATTTTATCGGTGATGTCAGGGATAAAGAACGATTAACAATGGCAATGAACGGCATCGACTATGTCATTCATGCGGCGGCACTAAAACAGGTCCCGGCGGCTGAATACAACCCCACGGAATGTATAAAAACAAATATCACAGGGGCTGAGAATGTTATCCACGCAGCACTATACAATAATATCGAAAAAGTAATTGCGCTTTCGACGGACAAAGCGGCGAACCCTATCAACTTATATGGCGCCACAAAACTGTGTTCAGATAAACTTTTTGTTGCAGCCAATAATCTGGCCGGAACAAAAAAGATAATTTTCTCCGTTGTGAGGTATGGGAATGTTGTCGGTTCCAGAGGGTCTGTTGTCCCTTTCTTCCAAAAACTCATTGACGAGAAGAAAAAGTGCATTCCCATAACGGATAAAGAAATGACCCGTTTTTGGATTACCTTGCAACAAGGGGTTGATTTTGTGATCAAAAACTTACAACGCATGTCAGGAGGAGAGCTTTATGTGCCCAAGATCCCTTCTGTAAAAATTACGGATCTTGCAACGGCAATGGCCCCGGATATACCGCAAAAGATAATTGGCATCAGACCGGGTGAAAAACTTCATGAAATCATGTGTCCTGGTGATGACTCCCATCTTACCGTGGAGTTTAAAGATCACTATGTTATTTTTCCGGCAATAACATTCTATGGCAAAAAAATTGAGAAAACCCTTAATGCACTTGGGGAAAAAGGCTTTTTTGTGAAGCCAGGATTTGAATACAGTTCAGGCATAAATCCCCATTTTCTGTCGACAAAAGAAATCCTTGAATACAACAAAAAAACACTGGCATGACATTTCGGATACGCCAAAATAAAACTGGAATGAAGATTGCCATTATTCCTGCACGGGGGGGAAGCAAACGGATCCCCCGCAAGAACATTAAATTATTTTGCGGCAAACCCATTATTGCTTACTCTATAGAAGCCGCCAGGCGAGCAACTCTTTTTGACAGAATCATTGTGTCCACCGATGACGATGAAATTGCAGATATTGCCCGCAAATGGGGAGCTGAAGTCCCTTTTATGAGGCCCCAAAATCTTGCTGACGATTATACATCAACCATGGATGTCATAAAACATGCAATCCTCTGGTTAAATCAAAATGATGCTGTTTATAGCCATGTGTGTTGCATTTACCCTACTGCTCCCTTCATCCGTATCGCGGATCTGAAAAAAGGATATGCATTATTAAAAAATGACAAGGTAAATTTTGCTTTCCCCATTACCACCTTCCCCTCTTCAATTTTCAGAGCGTTAAAATTGAGCCATCAAAATCAATTAAACATGTTCTGGCCGGAACATCTTGACACAAGGACACAGGATTTACCGGAAGCCTACCATGATGCTGGACAATTCTATTGGGGAAAAACAGACGCATTTTTAAGGAGCGACCCCATTTTTAAGGAACATTCCAGCCCTGTTATTATTCCCCGATACATAGCCCATGATATTGATACCCCGGAGGATTGGAAACAGGCGGAGCTGTTTTATCAAACCCTTCATCCAAAAATCCATAAATGAATCGGGAATGAATCATCTTAAAAAGATGCTGTATGGTTGAACAATCTCACCTTCCCACCCTGAAACCTTTAAACATTGACATATTTCTTCATAAAAAGTTGATGCCACGACCACCACCCATAACCTACTGTTTTCACATTCTTTTTTGATCCACGGATTTGCCTCAATTATTTCCAGATACTCATATCCGACAAATTTTTTACCCGCCTTTTCAGGATTAGAGTCAACAACAATATCCGGGCGAAGATTAAACGAATTAACAATTCTAATCCCTCCAGCGCCTGCACCCCATAAGGCTAGTTTCTTACCTTTTATGGCCGTTTCTATAATCTTTTTGTTTTTTTTAATCCATCCATTCAACTTCAAAGGGTTTTCAACTTCAGGAATAGATCTGTTACATTCTTTCTGAATAAACAAACCGATCATATTCCCTTGGGAAGTGACAATATAATCCTTTAAATACCAATTATATTTTTCAAGCAACCGCTTTAGTGACTGAATGCTGAAAACATGCACATGCTCGATATGAAAAGGCGCCATACTCAAATTCTCGATGGCCCAGTTCAAACAGGGTGTTTCTATGATCAAACGGGTGTTTCCATGACAAAGATTTTTGTGTGCGTCAAAAAAATCCTCAAACTCAAATATATGCTCAATAACATGTCTATGAAAAATAAGGTCAACGGTTTTCTTAATTTTTTGGGAGGTAATACTTGTAAAAAAATCCTGATAGATAACAAAGCCTGACTCCATTGCTTTTTGAGCCGTCTTCCTGCTGGGTTCAAAACCGGCCAACATTTTGTTAGGAAACGTCTTGGCGATATGGGTCAATATTTCCCCTGATGAGCAACCCACTTCCAATATACTGTTTACTGAACTGAACACATCAAAGCTTTCAATTAACGCCTGCATAAAATCATTTTGAAATTGGACACCAATATCCGGAGGTCTGGGCGTATAATAATAATCCTTATATATTTTTTCTAGAACAGAAATATCAACCTCTTTCTGGAAAGAATGTTCACATAGGTTGCAGAATAGATAAACCAAATCTTTAAAATAGGGTTGCTCTATGTTTTGCACACTTGAAACAGGATGTTGATAGATGGGCTGACGATAAAGAGATAAAATCTCTTTAGTTTTTTGACTGCTGCAAACAGGACAGGTTATCATACTTACTCCACAAGCCTTAGAATTTCAAATGCCTCGGCTTTCTCCACGCCTGACAGGCACCCCCTAAATTGTGCAAGGACGGTTATGGCCTTTTTAGACCTTGCATGGGGAAATTCTCGCAATTCCATATCATATACTTCCAATGCTTTCATTTTTTTCCCCCAATATTTTTCGACATCAACAAACCGCTGGGGTTTAAAAGGCCTATCCGGATCATACCAGTGGGTAGCCGAAAGCGTTTCAAAGGCATATATCGACTTAACCGTTGATTGGGGCATTGGCCTGAAAAGTGTAAGTACAATATCCTGTACAACTCTGTGATCGACATTAAGGTCTTTTTTCGAGTGGGTATAAACACAATCGAATTGAATATTTTCAATTTTTGATTCAACCGCTCTAACCAATTCAAGCAAAGGGTATTGATCCAATTTATTATCTTTAAAATCAAATTGATGCAGCAATTGAATGCCCAGGATTTGACAGCTTCTGTGAAGTGCTTGATCCCGTTTTTCTTTGTTGTTTTCTTTGCGGGATGAAACACCATCGGCAACAACGATTAAAAACACATTGTCACCCGCTTCAACATGTTTTACCAACACACCACCGCAACCGAGAACCTCATCATCGCTATGGGCAACCAATACAAGTATGTTCAAGATAGATACTCCCATTTTAATGCAGTCCCTGCATTAATTTTTTGATTAAATCTCTTTCCCATCACTTCATCAAAAAAAACAGGCGAAAGCCCATACCCGGGTCGAATACTGCGAATATTTTCTTTGCTCAACCGCTCCCCGGTATTCACATCACAGATAATATACAAAGAGCGGGAATGTTCCTTTCCAGGTCTGTCTGTCCTGTTTAAAATTTCTGGTGATCCCAAACTATTCCAGACTTTCTGGCAATTATTTTTCAAATTTCTCATCTGGTCTTCTTCTATTGAAAAAGAAGCATCCGGACCACCATCCTGTCTTGATAGGGTAAAATGTTTTTCAACAGCACATCCCCCCATGGCAATTGATGATAAAGCTGCGGTATCGTCCAAGGAGTGATCAGACAATCCCACAAAATCAGAAAAATTTTTCAACCAATTTATGGCACTTAGATTATAGTCTTCCACCCGGGCGGGATACTTGCTGAGACAATGGAACAACAATATATCCTCGGCATTATTTTCTTTCAACACCCTCATGGACATGGCAATATCATCAAAACTGCTGATTCCGGTGGACATCAAAACCGGTTTACCGGTTTGGGCAATACATTTTAAAAAACAGGGGTCGAGGGATTCAAAAGAAGCGATTTTGAAAGCAGGGCAATTCAACCCCATCAGCAAATCAATCGCCTTTCTATCAAAGGGTGAGCTAAATAGGGTTATCCCGATTTCACGGGCATAATCAAACAATGCCTTTGTATGCTCAAGGGGCAAGGCACTCTTTTTATACAATTGATAATATGTTTCACCCTTCCACAATGGCGTCTTAATAATAAAATCGGTTTTTGTGCTGTCCATTGTAAGCGCATCTGCATCATATGTCTGAATCTTAACCGCATCGGCCCCGGCATTTTTGGCTGACTTTATTATTTTTTGAGCCCTTTCAAGACTGCCAAGATGATTATTGGACATTTCGGCAATTATATATGGCGGATGCCCGGGACCGATTTTTCGGCCGTCAATTTCCATGAAATCCAACTCCTGCAAAGTCAATTCCCGCGTTCTGTGCAAACATCCCATCAATATCAAAACGATCCCCGACCATTATGGTTTTACCCGGAGTATATCTCCTGCACAGGGAATCAAACACATTCCTGTCCGGTTTTAACCCGATTTCTTCTGAAGGATCAAGGATGATGATCTCTTCCATATAGCGGGTTAACTGGAGTTTTTTTATCTTCCTTTCCTGCAGTTGTCTTTGGCCATTGGTGACAATAAACATTTTTTTACCACACCCTTGCAAATAATCCAAAAGACGTGAATCCCTATCATCAAGCCTGAGATATCTGCAATCATGTCCTTTATATTTTTTTAACAAACTTGTTTTTACCCTTAAATCAATATTTAGAAACTCCAGTGCATCATCAATCAATCTTCCATAGTCATTCCCCTTGGCACGTTTTAACCCCATCACACAATCGATCCAGCTATCGGATCGTTCTTGCAAACCATTTTTGACCAGCCACCGGGACATATCCTCAAAAGCACCTGTATAGAATAGTTCGCTGTTGTAAAGCGTACCGTCCAGATCAAACAGGATGGTATCATATTGGGATAATAATTTTTTATGTTGATAGATTCTCGACATGTTCATTCCAGTAACGGATAATTCTTATCTTTTTTTGTTCCTTGGGAAAATGTACTTTTTCCCCGGTATACACAGCAATTGCATTTTTTAAAAAATCAAGGCCGCTATACACACTAAACATAACGCTGCCAGCAATTCTTGGGTTTATCTCTATGATGTGATAAACATTTTGCCGATCTTTGATAACCTGTATGTTAATAAGATATCTAAAAATTAAAACACGGCCTAGTTTTTCAACCAATGGATAAAAGGGCACCTGATCCACAATGGTACCGATGACAGAGACGCCACTGGCCACATCCCGGCGTCTAACAGACATTTTAATAAGGTCTCCCTCCATTGAAAACAAGGCGTCAATTGTATACTCGTCCCCTTCTATAAATTCTTGGATAACACCATCTGTCTTTGATTTTTCCGCAAACTCGGCCCGGGTATTGATCATTTCAACCCCCTTCCCGCCCCTGCCAAGGTTTGGCTTAAAAATAGCTGGCAACTTTCTTGAACTTAAACTTAAAGAAGGTGCCACAGGAAGGGTGTGGTCCCGGCAAAATGCTTGAAATCTGTTTTTATACAAACAGATCTGGGTGGCCTCGGGCGCCGGCAATAGACATTTTCCCCACAGACCTTCATCCGAATGATTGAGCAACCTTGCAATTTCTTCATCTATAAACGGAATAAACAGATCCGTTTTTTGAATCCTCTCAATCATGAACGGCAAATAATCCACCTCATTTGCCAAGGGCGCCTTTTCCACTTTATCGGCGATGTTTCGGGCAAGGGGTAACGCCTTTTCATTGGCATCAATGGCATGAACCCTATGCCCAAGACTCTTAAGGTGCCGGATAATATTATATGCCGCCGGAGAGGCCCCGGCAGAAAGCAAAATATTAAGACAGGACATCATAAATATACTCCCCTTTTCCTGCGGATTGAAACCCTACAGAAGTAAACAAACCAATGGATGCCTTATTTTCTGGATGAATAAATACGGTAAAAACATGCTGTTTTGTTTCGATTATTTCAAAAAGTGCCATTTTTGCGAACCCCAACCCCTGAAAATTTTGTGCAACCAATATGGACACTTCTTTTTTGTTCCCTTTGCTGTCCATGCGTATATATCCTATTTCCATATCGCACCACTCAATGATATTCATTACTATATCACCATTTGATAACATCCTGTCAAACCAGACATTATGTTCTTTTTTTGTGGGAGGCGCTGATTTTCTGAAATATTTTCTTGCACCTCGTTGGTGCTGCCAGTTGTACAAAAGATTTTCATCCTTTTTTTGCACAGACCTCAGGTTTACAGCAGATCGGAAGAGCGTCGTGTCGGGAAAGAGTGTGCCGCTATGTGTAGATCTAGGT
>CAXHYW010000061.1:0-11481 GCA_964021475.1 uncultured Desulfobacteraceae bacterium
ACAGGAAGAGAGAAAAGGAAGTCTTCCAACAATCTCTATGGTTTGGGTTTTGGGGATTATAGTTTTAATTGTTTTGTTTTTATTAATCTTAAATAAACTGAACATAGTAAAATTTGAAAAAAATATCATAATGCTTTTTTTAGCGACTGCGTTACTATTGATTATCGGATTATTTATTTTCAATGCATTCAAGATAACAAAAAATTTGAAAACATCTGCAATTGAGAATTATTTTGATATTCTGAGATCTACTGCTTCTAATAAACATACGAACATAGAACAGCATATCAACCATATGAAAAATTCATTTCACATTTTAAACTATAGAAAGGCTATCTCAAATAAAGAGTTATTGGAAATAGTTAAATTTGGTGAAGATTTTGCTGAGATTTTTATAGTAGATTCCAGTGGAAAAATAACACATTCGTCAGACATTTCACATATTGGTCTTTCTCGTTTAAATGACCCTTATTTTAAAAATGTGAAAGAAGAAATTTATATAAAACCACTCTATCGTTCTGGAACTATAGGAGAAATTTTGTATACTATTTCTGCTTCCTATAATAAAGGCGTATTAGTTGCAAGAATGAATCTTAATCATATTCACGATATCATTTCTAAAAAAGAAGGACTTGGGAAAAGTGGAGAGAGTTTGCTTGCATACAGAAATGACAATGGAGACGCGGTATTTTTTACACTGAGAAGATTTACAACAGATGTCGAAGCAAGAGATATAATTCCCAAGGAAGATGTTAACATCCCCATAACACAGGCATTGTTAGGAAATGAAAGAGAATTCTCCGGCTATTCGGACTATAGGGGGGTTCCTGTATTTGCTGTAACTATGTATATTGAAGATATTGCAGCCGGGCTTGTTGTTAAGATTGACCAGGAAGAAGCACTTAAATCGGTTTCAAAAAACATAAATCAAATTTGGTCTTCTACAGCTCAGATTATCCTCGCAATAATAATTATCGGTATAATCTTCTATTTTTTATTAACTTATTCACTTAGAATGGAAGTTAAAAACAAAACGAATGCGCTTGAAAAAGCATCTAAAGGGTTAGGTGAACGAGTCAAGGAACTTAACTGCCTTTATAGGATATCCAATCTGGCTGAACAACCCAATATCTCATTAGAGAATATTTTTCAGAGTATAGTTGATTTTATTCCCCCGGCTTGGCAGTACCCTGAAATTACCTGTTCACGGTTAATAATAGAAGGTGAAGAGTACAAAACAAATAACTTCAAAGAGACTGAATGGAAGCAATCGGCAAAAATTATTGTAGCTGGTAAGCGAACAGGTGTTTTAGATATTTTTTATTTAGAGGAGAAATTAGAGTGTCATGAAGGTCCTTTTAGCGAAGAAGAAAGACATCTTATCAATGAACTTGCAGATCGGTTAGGACTGTTGCTTGAGCGCAAACAGGCTGAGGAAAAAATTGTACGTTTTGGACGCATATTCGAAAACTCTTTAAATGAAATATATTTGTTTGAAATAGATACGTTGAAATTTGTTCAAGTGAACCCCGCTGCTATTCATAATTTGGGTTATACAATGGAAGAACTTGAAAAATTAACAACTCTTGACATCAAATCTGAAATTTCAGCAGAGTCGTTTGCAAAAATTATCTCACCTTTGATTAAAGAAGAAAAACAAAGAATTGTTTTTACGACGGTTCATAAACGTAAAAATCAATCTCTATATGATGTAGAAGTTCATTTGCAGCTTTTAAAACATGAAAACAAATCGTTATTTGCCGCAATTATTTTAGATATCACCGACCAGAAATTGGCCCGGGAAGAAAAAATTCAATTGGAGAGAAAATATCGTCAATCTCAAAAAATGGAATCCATCGGCACGCTGGCAGGCGGTATCGCCCATGATTTTAATAATATCCTTTATCCGATTATCGGTTTTACCGAGCTGTCGATGCAGGATCTTCCTAAAACCCATGAAGTGCAGGAGAATCTGCAGGATATATTAGATGGTGCAAAACGTGCACGGGATTTGGTTAAACAAATTCTTATGTTTGCAAGACAGGAAAAACAAGCTTTGAAACCAATCGTCTTGAAACCTGTGGTTGAAGAAGCGTTGAAACTATTGAGATCTTCTATCCCTGCAAATATTGATATCCAGAGCCATCTATATGATCAAGATGATTATGTCATGTGTGATGCTACTGAAATACATGAGATCGTCATGAATCTTTGCACCAATGCCTATCATTCTATGGAAGAGAACGGGGGCACAATAATAGTTAGACTGAATAAACAAAATCCATCACCTGATTTGAATTTATCATCAGGAGAATACATCTGTTTAAGTGTCTGTGATAGTGGAGTTGGTATTCCGAAAGAAATTATTGATAAAATATTTGAACCCTATCTCACCACAAAGGAACTTGGCAAAGGTTCCGGGCTTGGTTTATCTGTAGTTCATGGAATTGTTGCCAATTATAAAGGTAATATAGCCGTAGAAAGCAGTCCTGATAAAGGGTCTGTTTTTAATGTTTTTTTACCGGTGACAATTCAAGCGAGAAAATTTGAGCAAAAACTGATAAAGAACAATTCTCTGGACGGGACTGAACATATCCTGTTTGTGGATGATGAGGCAAGTATTGTTAAATTGGCTATTCGAATTCTTGAACGGCTGGGCTACACTGTAACTGGAAAGGAAAGTAGTATTGAAGCATTGGAATTATTTAAAGAAAAGCCTGATGAATTTGATCTTGTTATTACTGATATGGCAATGCCTATGCTGACTGGGGCTGAATTGGCTAAACAAATAATAAAAATACAACCGGATATACCCATCATTATTTGTACTGGATTTAGTGAAAGAATGGATTCCCAAACGGCTAAGTCTCTTGGCATCAAAGAATATATTAAAAAACCGATTCTCACAGATGAGTTGACTTCAAAGATAAAAGAAGTCCTTAATCAATCCTCAAAAGGATAAAAATAATAATTATTGATATGGAACCAATCCAGTGGGAAATTAAAAAATTTAGTGAATTGACGGCAGCAGAACTTTATGAGCAGCTTCGGTTGCGGGTGGAGGTTTTTGTGGTGGAGCAGGCCTGCCCTTATCCCGAGTTGGATGGGAAGGATCTTCATATGGAAACCCTCCACCTGGGAGTCCGTATGCCAGACGGGACTCTGGCCGCTTATCTCAGGATTCTGGCCCCGGGGGTCAGCTACCCCGGAGTCAGTCTGGGCCGGGTGGTGACGGCCAGGGCCTTTCGGGGCAGGGGCTTAAGCCATCAGTTGATCGAAAAGGCCCTGGAACTTATCCGGGAGAACTGGCCTGGAATTGCCATTCAGATTGGTGCCCAGGAATATCTGAGCGCCTTTTATCGATCCCATGGATTTGAACCCACATCCAAAATATATCTTGAAGACGGTATTCCCCACATTGACATGGTCCTATAACAGGGTTAATCTGTAAAAAGAGAACAAAAAAGAGAACGAAAAATAGGACAAAAAAATGGAAGAGACCCTGTTAAAAATTTCAAACCTGGTGAGCATTTCTGAGAAAGATATTGAGCTCCAAGCCATACGATCCCAGGGCCCAGGGGGTCAGAACGTCAACAAAGTGGCGTCTGCAATTCACCTGCGCTTTGATATCATGGGGTCGGATTTACCCGGGGTGTATAAAGAAAAACTGCTGGCCTTAAAGGATAGCCGAATCACCAAGGACGGGGTGGTGGTGATCAAGGCCCAGACTTTTCGAAGCCAGGAAAAAAACAGGGAAGACGCCTTGAGCCGTCTGGTTGCCTTGATACGGGGAGCGGTTAAGGAAACCCGGAAAAGAAGGCCCAGTAAACCTTCCAGGTCATCTAAACAAAAGCGCATGGATTCAAAGACCCGGCACGGAAACCTAAAAATATTGAGAAAAAAAATCACCCATTAGATCGTAATTTCACCATATGCGGGATCAGAAATAAGGACCGCTATAAAAGGACCACAATAATAATGACGCCTGAACTCATGGAAAAAAATCTTTGCCGGATACGGACGATTACCACCTTTATTGTGCTGGATAAGGATCCCGCCTCCTGGGAGAAGAAACTTGCCCGGGCCGGTAAATTTTGCTCTAACTTATCCGCCAAATTTCAGGAAAACGGATACACGGTCCAGTCCGTCCGCATGGTGACCAATCCCTTTGGTCAATATTTGGATACAAGCTCATTGGAATCAGCAAGATCCGGGCTTGACCTCCTGACCCGGTTGCTCAATGGCCCCGGCATGCCGGATTTGCGAATTCGATTTGCCATTGGTGAGGCAAAAACCCGGGAGGAAATCCTGCTGTTGCCCCCTTTGATTAAGGAGTATGGAGATTTGTGCAATGCCTGTGTGAATATCAGGTTTGACGATGGGATTGCCGACAACACCATGGTCACCGCTGCTGCAAATGCGGTTCACAAGATCGGTCAGGTCACGGATGGTGGGGAAGGCAATTTTAATTTTACGGTGAATTTTAACTGCGATCCTTTTATTCCTTATTTCCCGGCGGGGTACCATGACAACTCCAAGGGCAGTTGCTTTGTCATTGGGTTGGAAACACCGGACCTTTTGGTCCGCACCCTGGAATCGTTGCCAGAAGGCGGGGATCATAATGACCATTTCAAGGCGGCCCATGACGCCTTGAAAGCGTCTCTCCAATACCATGTGGATGAGGTGGTCGCAATTGTTCATGCCTTTGACAAGACAGAGGGGTTTAAATTTTTGGGAATTGATAGTTCGGCAGCCCCTTCCAAGGAGTGTGCCTCCATGGTTCAGGTATATGAACTGCTCGGGGTCGAGTATTTCGGGGCCGCAGGAACGGTTGAGGCTTCGGCCTTGCTGACCCGTGTGTTTAAATCTGTTTCGGGGGTGCCCCTGGTGGGTTTTTCCGGTCTGATGCTGGCGGTAACCGAAGATGAAGGGTTGGCAATGGGTACCCAAAAAGGCCAGTTTGATATCCGCGCCCTTTTGACCTATAGTGCAGTTTGCGGCATCGGGCTGGATACAGTTCCCATCGCAGGTTCCACCTCCATCAAGAAAATTGCGGCCCTGATGCGGGATACCGGGACCATGGCCCATCGTCTGGGCAAACCTTTGACCGTGCGTCTTTTCCCCGTGCCCGGACTCAATCCCGGGGATATCACAGCATTTGAAAGCGATGACCTGTGCAATTGTGCGGTCCTAGCCGTGCCGTGAGAATAAGAAAAAAATAATTTAATAAGGAGAAAAATGATGACAGCTTCCCTTTTTTCACCCATGACCATAAATGGCATCATCTTTAAAAATCGAATCGGAGTGGCTCCCATGACCCGGATGTCAGCAGGAGACACCAGTATTCCCAGAAAAGATGTACTGGATTTTTTGGTAACCCGGGCCAAAAACAATGCAGGGCTTGTCTATAATGAGGCCATTGTCACGGACGATGAAAGTGCCCAGGGGTATCCGGGTCAGGCAAGATTATTGAAGCCGGATCAGGTGGATGCCTGGAAACAGGTGACCGAAAGTATCCGAGAACAGGGTGCTGTGTCCGTTTGCCAGGCGTTTCATTGCGGCCGCATGGCCTATGAAGGGGTCAATCCGGCCAATCGGGTCATCGCTCCCAGTCCCATTGCCCCCAAACAGGACAACCCCCTGACAGGTACTGCCTATCCTGTACCAGAGCAGATGAACCGGGCCGATATGGACCAGGTGATTTCAGGCTTTGTTGAAACTGCCAAGGGTGCGATGGCAGCCGGATTTGATGGATTTGAACTCCATTGTGCCCATGGGTATCTGCTTAACCAGTTCTTGTCTACCTATTCCAACAAGAGATCCGACAACTACGGTGGATCCATGGAAAACCGTTATCGGTTTATCCATGAGGTGATAGCAGCGGTTCGGTTGGTGATTCCACAAGATCGCCTCCTTTTTGTCAGGGTTTCCAATTGGGGGATTGCCGACATGGATGTTTCCTTGTTTGAAAGCAAGGCCGAATGGCAGGAGATGATTCAGCTTTTTTCCCGGGAGCCCATTGATGCCATTTCCCTGTCCACCTATGATTACAGTGAAAAGGCCTTTGGCACGGATCAGAACATGTCCCGGATTACCCGGGAGGTGACAAAACTGCCGATCCTGATCTGTGGGAAGATCCATGACCGGAAAACGGCGGATGGGGCGTTGCAGGATGCCGATTTGATTCTTTCTGCCAAATCCATGCTGCTGAACCCCAATTGGGTAGCCGAGGTGGAAGCGGCAAAGGAATTGAAATTGTATGGATCCGATGAGGCGGGTATCGCCTATTCCGACACCCCTTTGCCTTAAACAATGAAACCCATGGTTTGGGTCCCCCAGGGGAAAAGGCCATGGGTTTTTCATTGACACCGCAACTCCTGGAACGGTATAGTTACGATTAAGGAGTAATCGTAAGTCTAAAGGGTTTCTTCCAAAATACTTAAGATTTTAATGGGCGAAGACGATTCTCATTCCCGGGGAAGTTAGATCCGATAACGATACAAGATCGACTTGGAGAAGAGGTAATGCTCAACTCGTTGCATTCAAGGATATCACTGACCGTTGTTTTTATTATCCTCCTCACGGTGGTGGGCATTGCCTATTTTGTCCAGAAAGAAACCATTACTACCCTGTCCACCCTCCAGGATGAAAATGCCAGAAACCTTCTGAATGCCATTGTTCTGAATGTGGAAAATGAATATAATAGCCTTGTTTTTCATGAAAAGACCGCTCTTGAAATCAGAAAAAATGAACGGGAAAATATTGTTTCCATTGGTATCTCCGTTATTGACGAATTTTACCAAAAGACCCTCACCCACACCCTTTCCACCCAACAAGCAAAAACCCAGGCCAAAAAGATGATCCGGAACATGCGGTATGATCAGGGGGTGGGATATCTATGGATAAATGACATGGGAAGACCCATCCCGAAAATGATCATGCATCCCACCCTTCCGGCGCTGAACAACACGGTTCTGGATGATCCGAAATTTAATTGTGCCCTGGGGAAAAAACAGAATCTGTTCCAGGCCTTTGTGGATGTCTGCCAGGCAAACGGTCAGGGGTATGTTGATTATCTCTGGCCCAAGCCCATGGGGGGAGGCCTGACCTCCGATCAGCCGAAAATCTCCTATGTGTCCCTGTTTTCCCCTTGGAACTGGGTGGTGGGAACCGGTGTCTACATTGAAGATATTGAAGAAGATACCCAAAAAAGACTACAGGCCATCCTGACAGAACTCCGGAACACGTTTTCTAAGATCCGGATGGTAAAAAGCGGGTATATGTATATTTTCAGCGGTAAAAAAGAATTTTTAGTCCATCCGGTTTTCAGCAACGAAGACAATGGCAGGGAATTGATCAATCGGGCCACGGGAAATAATATCATGGACGATCTCATGGCCGCTGCCAGGACCTCGGATAAAGTGTATGAATATATCTGGGACAAACCCCCTGACCATCCGGGAGAATACACCTTTTTGAAACGTGCCTATATCCAGTATTTTGAACCTTTGGACTGGTATATATGCAGTTCCCTGTATGTGGATGAGATTCAAATCGTATCAAAAACCCTGGGGGAAAAGATTCTCTATCTTTCCATTGTATTTTTATTGTTTGCCGTTTTGTTGTCCACATTGCTTTCAAAAAGCCTGACCAAGCCTTTGGAGAAACTCATGACAGCGGTTACGGGAATTGAAAAACAGGGGGTGAAAACAGCCATTGTGCCTGAAACCGGAACCCTTGAAACCAAAGCGCTTGGCAAGTTGATGAACAATATGGTTCGGTCTGTGAAAAAATCCATGGAGGAAAAAGAGGGGTTGGTGACAGCACTTGAGGATGCCAGGGACCATCTGGAACAGCGGGTTGAAGAACGAACCTTAGAATTGAAAACAGTCAATAAAGAACTCAGGACCGCCAAGGAAAAGGCTGAAATAGCGAACCAGGCCAAATCTGAATTTTTGGCAAACATGTCCCACGAAATTCGGACCCCCATGAATGCAGTGCTTGGATTTACAGAAATTTTAAGTGATAAAATCCATGATCCTAACCTGTCCCATTATCTTGAATCCATCTATTCTTCAGGAACGTCGCTGCTAAGTCTGATCAATGATATTCTGGATCTGTCCAAGGTGGAAGCCGGTAAATTAGTCCTCGAGTATACTCCCGTTGATATCGGTGGGCTTTGTACGGAAATGGAGTCCTTGTTCAAACTGAAAACCGATGAAAAAGGGTTGGCGCTGGTCATTGAAATCCCAGAGGATATACCAGGGGCACTGCTTTTGGATGAAACAAGGTTACGGCAAATTCTGGTGAATCTATTGGGAAATGCGGTCAAGTTTACGGAAAAAGGGGAAATTCGGGTTTCGGTGGCCTATGCTTTCCAGGATGTCCAACACCAAAGCCTGCTGGATCTGATGATATTGGTGAAAGATACGGGAATGGGGATGTCACCCCAGGGAATGGAAAAAATTTTTGATTCCTTTGAACAATTAAAGGCGGTCAAAACAGGTGAATTCGGTGGAACCGGTCTGGGCCTGACCATCACCCAACGACTGACCCGGATGATGAAGGGTGATATCAGTGTGGAAAGTTCCTTGGGTAAGGGAAGCTGCTTTAAACTGCATTTCAGGGAGGTGGAAGTTGCTGCTGTAAACGGGGAGGGTTCAAGACAAGGACAGCTGTTGGATATCTCATCGGTGCGGTTTCCTAAAGCTCGGATTCTTGTGACCGATGATATTGCCTATAACCGCGAGTTGATCAAGGTGTATCTGGGCAAATATGAATTTGAATTCATGGAAGCTGTAAACGGAAAGCAGATGCTGGAAAAAGCCACCCAATGGATGCCGGATCTGATTCTATTGGATATGAAAATGCCGGTTATGGACGGATATACGGCATCCGTTCTGCTTCGGGAAAATGAGAAAATCCAACACATCCCCATCATTGCCATCACGGCATCTGCCATGAAAGAGGATGAAGAAAAAATACGGGATATCTGTAACAGCTATTTGCGAAAACCAGTATCAAAAACGGATCTTGTATTGGAAATCATGAAGTTCATCCCCCATGAAATAGACAAAGGCAGGGCCGGTATCACACCGATCGTGCCGGATTTGGGTGGCAGACTTTCTAGTGATATCCTCTCACAATTTCCCGGCATGGCCGGGGAACTGAGAACACTTGCGGCCCGTTGTCAGCAACTTTCCCAGGGCATGGCCATTGATGAGATAGAATCCTTTGCCCAAGGGCTTGAACTTCTTGGGCAGACAAATAAATGTGACTCTCTGGTTGGCTATGCCCAGAACCTGTATCAACTTGCCCTACAGTTTGATATGGATCAGATTAAACGGGCATTGTCTGATTTTGACAACCTTATCAACGGGTCAGTTTCAAAAAAAGGGGATGTTTCATGACGGTGAATCAAAATGGGAATACCCGGATTCTGGTGGTGGATGATGTTGTGAAAAATATCCAGGTCATCGGGAAGATTCTCAGGGACAAAGGGTTTTTGGTGAGTGTGGCCCAAAGCGGTGCCCAGGCACTTGAAATTGTGCAGACCCATCTGCCCGACCTGGTGCTCCTGGACATTCTCATGCCGGAGATGGATGGGTTTGAAACCTGCCGGCAATTAAAAAAGGAAATTAAGTTTAAAACCATTCCCGTCATTTTTTTAAGTGCCCTGGCAGAGACAACGGACAAGGTCCGGGGGTTTAAGGCAGGTGCTGTGGATTATGTCACAAAACCCATCGCTTCCGAGGAGTTATTGGCAAGGATCAAATTCCATCTGGAGGTAAAATCCCTCCAGGAAAATCTTGAAGACCAGGTGAAAATAAGAACCCAGGAGCTGTTAAGAATCAACCAGGTCCTTCGCAAGCAGGAAGAGGATTATCGGTCGGTTATGAAGGCGGTGCCTGATCCCATTATTGTCTATGACTTAAAAGGACATTGTGTCTATATCAACCCGGCCTTTACAAGGGTGTTTGGCTGGACACGGGAAGATCTTCTGGGAAAACGGCCTGGATTTGTGGTGGAAAGTGAACGGAAAAAAACAAAGGATGCCATTGAAAAAACCTATGCCCAGGGCTTTTTCTCCGATTTTCATACCCAGCGTCATACCCGGAACGGAGAAACCTTAGATGTGAGCGTCAGCTGTGCCTCCTACAAGAATACCCAGGGGGAGAATATGGGGATTGTCGCGAATTTAAGGGATATCACCGAATGGAAAAAAACCCAGGAAATGATGATCCAAAACGAAAAGATGATGTCCCTGGGGGGACTTGCCGCCGGCATGGCCCATGAGATCAAAAATCCCCTGAGCGCTATTGTCCAGAATTCACAGGTGCTTAAAAACAGATTGTTTGGCCGGATACCTGCCAATCTCAAGGTTGCAAAGGAGTGTGACCTCTCCTTTGATCGCATGGAAACCTATCTGAATAAAAGAAAAATTGGCAATATGCTGGAATCATTTTGGGAAGCGGGCATCCGAATCAATACCATCATCGACAATATGCTCTCTTTCAGCCGGAAAAGTGACTCCAAGCCTATTCCCTGCAATCTTTCCGTTCTCATGGATAAAACCATTGCCCTGGCATCCCAGGACTATGATTTGAAAAAGAATTATGACTTCAGACAGATTTGTATTGAGCGGGAGTACGATCCCGACCTGCCAGACGTACCCTGTGAGGAATCCAAAATTCAGCAGGTTTTTTTCAATATCCTTAAAAACGGGAGCGAAGCCATGCATGAGAGCATGGAAAAATCTCCCTGTTTTATGATTCGTATCCGGCAAAGGCAAGAGATGGTCTGCATGGAGATTACGGACAACGGACCCGGCATGGATGCCAAAACCCAGAAAAAGATATTTGAACCGTTCTATACCACCAAAGGCAGCTGTGCCGGAACCGGTCTCGGCTTGTCCGTGTCCTTTTTTATCATCCAGAAAGGACACAACGGAACCCTTGAGGTGGCATCCGTTCCGGGAAAGGGGAGCACATTTACCATCTGCCTGCCCCTGAACCCCTAGTTTAAAATTTTCCATCCAGTTTTGGTTGTTGGCCGTTAGGATGTCTGAATCAGTTTTTTTCTCCGATCCGGGTCGCAAGATATCCGTCGATCATGAGATGGAGAATGTGGTGCATCACACAGACCAGAAGGGCGGTGCCATATTCCGGGAAGCAGGTGATCTGGATCATGACCGCCAGGGGAAGGGTTTTCTGGGACCCCATGAAAAGAACCGCTTCCCGTCTTCCCCTGCCGATATCAAGGAAACGGGACAGCCCGAAACTTATGCCAAGGAGTATCAGGTGGAATACCACCACCAGAGGAAGAATTTCCCAAAAGGTGGCGCTTTTTGCAATCAAAACCTGCCGGGCACCTGACAGGGACATATACACCACACAGATGATAATGAGCTGGTTAATGATCCCCAATCGTTTTTTGATGGCAGGTGTGATGGTGACCAGGGTTTTTTTAAGGAAAAGACCT
>CAXHYW010000062.1:0-11474 GCA_964021475.1 uncultured Desulfobacteraceae bacterium
GAGATTCTCCGGAGTGACTGGAGTTCAGACGTGTGCTCTTCCGATCTAGGGCATGTCTTTATCAAATGCAATATCTAATGCATTCACATTCCTCCATTTTTCACGTAGCTTTGGCCAGGTCATTAAATAATATTGGCCTCGCCCTTTCATGCTACTCTTTTTACCTATCAAACTTTTTGGTAGATAAGTTTGAGAAGTTCGCATCAGGCCCATTGCCATACGCAGATATCTTCTGGCCATACCAAAATCAGCATGTTGCCCTTGTGTATCACGTCTCTTGTAATCCAACATCAAATCTTCTGGTCCGTGTAAACCTATGTGGGAGGCCGACTGAACAACATAGTCCTTCAAGATACGGTTGCAACGTTTTCCAACTTTTTTAGTTTGGGGTTTTCCTTGGATTCCACCGGTTTGTTTAATCCTTGGAATGATGCCAGAATATGAAACCAAATTATTTAAAGATTTTTGTTTATTGGGATTGCCAATTTCAGCACATACACCAGCAGCTAAAATGATTCCAATACCTCGGATGCTGGTTAGAAAAGCACCCTGGGTTTGGGCTAAACTTTCAGCAACTTCCTTCTCTAATTGCTCAGTGCTTTCTTGCAGGCAATTAAAAAGTTTAACCTGTTGTTTCAATGAAATCTGTAATGTTACAAGATGATTTTCTGGTGGTTTGAGAACCTGAGCAGCATACTGCTGAAGTTTTTTAGCGCAATTATCTGGCTGATGAATTGCACAGCGAGTAAGGAGTTTAGTTAATGTCGAACGTCTACGCCTAAGGATTTGATGCACACTGAATCGATCTTCCATCAATAGTATTGAGCATTGTGAAAATGGTAAAATCCCGCTATTCTTTTCGTTTAAAAAACCAGGGAAAATCTGATCAACAAAGGTGTGAATTCTATTTTTTACTCCGGTTGTCATGTTGACCATTTTTCGTCTTTGCCGTACAAGTGTCCGCAAATTCAAATAATCTCCTGATTGAGCTGGAGAGCAGTTACCTCTGCAACTGATAATCATTTTACAAATCCCCAATAAATCCAAACGATCAGTGCTTGCCTGCATATTTTCACGTTGAGTCTTTGCGTCGTGGGCATTTACCCCTGCCACCAGCCAATTTTCTGAGCGTAAAGTAGATATAAAATTGTCAGTATAAGATCCGCAATCTTCACCCCCAAAAACAATATGCTCAAGGCTAATTCCATGATGAAGGCATGATTTTTTTACTTGATCGACCAAATAATTCTTACCTTCCGGTGAATTTTTCACCGAAAATGGTTTTCGAATAATCCTCCCATTTCCATCACAAAGCATGGCCAGATGATCTTTTTTCGCATAGTCAATTGGAATACACATCACTTTGGATCTGTGTGAGATAGTTTGAAAAACTCTCACAAATTCACAACATCAATTATTCTGAAAGGTACCAGTTGATTATTAAAATTTTAAATTTCTGAGATTGTCTGCCAGATTTCCTGAGATTACGTGCCGCGTTACATTTCTTTCATATTTAAGGTACCAATATATACATCACATTTTAGCAGATTTAAAAAATCATTTCCCGGAGTATGAACCAAAATTAAATGTATCTCCAATAAAGAACATTTTGACTGATTCTTTCTGAATAAATTATATTTTTTTTCAGTAAAGTTGAAAATTATTTTATTTTTCTTGCACCTCATATCTTTTTTTTGTAGTTTTCCATTTAAAAGGATTAAAAAAAATAATGAAATATAAATTTGCCCTGATAGTAACCTTTTAGATGCAATATCAAGGCAAATAGACCTGATAATCAATGGTTAAGCAACTTAATGAATAGCAAGGATGCTGGAAATAATATGATCAACGAGCTTTATTCAGTTAATTCATGAACAAATTTTATTAATCAGAAACTCTTTTATTAAGGAGAAGGTTTTGAAAAGAATAATTTGTTTATTGTGCATATTTTGGAGCTATTCCATCATAAATGCTCACGCTATTGATATAGAAATTGTGGCAGAAGATTTTCCTCCGTATGAATATAAGGAAAATGGTAAAGTTACAGGATTTACTGTGGAACTTATTGAAGTTTTATTAACAAAAACTGGGTATAAAGGTAAAACAAAGATATTACCTTGGGCAAGAGCTTATCAAATAGCGTTAACAAAAAAAAATGTTCTCATTCACACGGTGGCAAGAAAAAAAGAGAGAGAAAACCTTTTCAAATGGGTAGGTCCCATTAGTCCTAGAATAATATATTTCTATAAACTCAAAAAGAGAACGGATATCCAAGTAAATACATTGGAAGATGCAAAGAATTATAAAATAGGTGCTGTCAGGGGTCAGGCTGTTAGAGATCTTCTTATTGCGAAAGGTTTTGAAGAGGGAAAAAACATTTTTACTGTTACTGGAGATGATCAAAATATCGAAAAATTGTTTTTAGAACGAATTGAATTAATCGACAATACAGATTTTATGTTACGATGGAGATTAAAAAGATTGGGGTTAGATTATGGAAAGGTAGAAAAAGTATTTGTTGTTGATGATAGCACCGATTACTATATTGCGTTTAGCAAGAAAACTTCCGATGAGATCGTAAATCAGTTTAGGAAGGCTTTTAAAACGATAAAACAAGATGGTATTATTAAAAAATTAGAAGAAAGGTATTTTTAAAGTTTGATGAGATCGTAAAAAGTCGGAATCAACGTAATGTTTTGTATATGGTATTAAACAAAAAAAATCTGATACCATTGTAAATAACCTTCAACACGCCTTAGATGAAATAAGACAAAATGGAACTTATCAAAACATAGCAGATAAGTATTTGAAATAATATTAAGCTTGTGTTGAAAAAATTTGTTGCTAATTCCAAAATAACATTAAAATCTATGCTCGCTTTTAACATAGAGGATCAGCTTTAATGGGTGACCCTAAACGACATTTCATATCCAAGACTATTGCAATTAGCCTCCTTACAACAATTGTTATCATTTCAGCAGCTTTTATTGCGCTTAGCTATTATCAAATATCAAAAAGACAGAAGATAATATTGGAAAATAGAGCTGATGAACACATTGATATCATTGCCGGCATGCTGGAGGTTCCTTTATGGGATTTAGATCGGAAAAATATAAAAACGATCTGTACATATCATTTCCATAATAGCTGGATTGCAATGGTCAGTTTGATCAGCGCGTCAGGAGAAAAACTTTACGGAAAAAAAAAGAAGATTGAAACAAAGGAAAATGAGCTGGTCAACCGCTCGAAAGATATTATTCATAATGGTGAAATTATTGGAACTATAAAGATTGCCATAACCCCCCAAAGACCTGAGGAGTTCACCAAACAGCTTCTGATAGCATCCACCAGTGCCTTATTTATTTCAGTTTTAGGGTTGATTATGGCCACAGGTCTGGTTGCCCGGCGAACTAAAGAGCTTGAAAGAACGAACATACGACTCCGTCAGGAAATTGATGAAAGAAAACAAACAGTAAGCTTATTGAAAGCAAGTGAAAATAAATATAAAATTCTTATTGAAACTACAGATACGGGCTTTGTCATTGTTGATGATAAGGGATGTGTACTGGATGCAAACAAAAAATATGTTCAATTGAGCGGACATGAATGCTTCCAGGACATACAGGGTAGATCTGTCTCAGAGTGGACAGCGGAACATGATATTGAACGTAATGCAAATGCAGTGAAGAGGTGTTTTGAGAAGGGTCATGTCCGAAATCTGGAAATCGATTATACGGATAAAATGGGGAACACTACGCCTATAGAGATTAATGCTGCTGTGGTGGATAGAAAAGAAACAGAGATCCGGATCATAGCCTTGTGCAGGGATATTACAAGACGAAAAAAGAGCCAGGAACTGATGATCCAATCTGAAAAAATGATGTCTATTGGAGGACTTGCTGCTGGGATGGCTCATGAGATTAATAATCCTTTGGCTGGAATGATGCAAAACGCGCAAGTAATTCATAACAGGCTAACGAAGGATTTGCCTGCAAACGATAAAATTGCAAGCGATTTAGGTGTTTCGATGAAGATTATAAAAAAGTTCATGGAAAAACGAGATATATTGAAACTACTTGAGAGTATCAATCAAGCCGGTATCCGTGCAGCAAAAATTGTTAGTAACATGCTGAGTTTTGCAAGAAAGGATGATTCTATCAAGAGCTACTGTAATTTGGAAAAACTAATTGATAATACGATCGAACTCGCACAAAATGATTATGATTTGAAAAAAAAGTATGATTTTAAAGATATTGAAATTACCCGGAAATATGGTCAAGACTTCCCAGCCGTTTTGTGTGAGGCAAGTAAGATACAGCAAGTTATTTTTAATTTAGTAAAAAATGCATCAGAATCCATTAATCTTAAAAAAGGAGAAACAGAAAAGCCCAAATTAACCATTCGGCTACTCAAGAGTGAAAATATGGCTTGTATTGAGGTAGAAGATAATGGTCCTGGAATGGATGAGGATGTACGAAAAAGGATTTTCGAACCATTTTTTACAACGAAAGGTGTTACTGCAGGAACGGGATTAGGACTTTCGGTTTCCTATTTTATTATTGTTGATGATCATAAGGGAAAAATAGAAGTGGAATCAGCCTTAGGGAAAGGTACAAAATTTATTATAAAACTGCCAATATAAATGAGTAATTCAAGGTAGAGCACTTTTTCAGTCTTGAGTTTGTTATTCAATTATATGAGCTAACGGCGTCATGCCCGGTCAGTGTTCCACATGAATCTCTATAGAGTACCAATATAAAAAACAATGTGAGCCAGGAGCGGACGACTGACTATAGTTCGGGTTTTTCAGGACTCAAAAAATCTCCCGGACAGAGGCTGCCCGGGCGTTAGATAAAACTGAAGGTAAAACTCTTTTTTTAAAGGGACACAGCCGTTAAAAACCCCCCGTGAATGGCATCATCTATTTTTCCGGGTTTCACACAATCGCCAATGACGGAATAGGGGATATCAAGCGCCTTGACCTGGCCTTCCAGGGTTTGGACCGGCCGTGAACCCGAAGCAAGTACCACGGTGTCAAATTGATCCTGGAATCTTTCCCCCCCACGTTCATAGGTTACCAGCCCTTCTTTAATGGAAACCACCTTTGAGCTGGTGTTGATCTTAACCCCGTACCGTGCAAGATTATTCATGAGTATCCATTTGGTGGATTTACCCACATCCTGGCCTGCCTTTTCAAGCATTTCAAACACGGTTACCTTTGAAGCACCGTTAAACATATAGTGTTTAATTCTTTCCATCTCCAGGGCCTCATAGGTCATGAGAAAATGGAGCATTTCAGGAGAAAGAGTCCCTTTTTTAGCCGCAAAATGGGCGGTTTCAAGACCCACTGCCCCGCCGCCGATGATGGCAACCTCTTTGCCCAGGCAAGGGTTTTCCCTTAGCACTTCCCAGGAAGAGCACACAGATTTATCATCTGTTCCCTCAATGGGCGGAATAAGAGGGGCTGCCCCCTGGGCAATAATCAGATGATCCGGGTTGATCTTTTGGATCATTGCCAGATCCACACAGGTGTTCAAATGGATGGGAATCTCATATTTTGCCACCATGGCCCGGTAGTACCGGATAAATTCCAGCAATTCCTGTTTATGGGGGGGAGCGGCGGCAATCCATATCTGGCCCCCGATATCCCCTGTCTTCTCATAGATTTCCACCCTGTGCCCCGCCTGTTTGGCGGTGATGGCCGCTTCAAGGCCTGCCACGCCAGCGCCGACAATCATCACCTGCTTGGGGCTGGCGGTTTTTTCTATAAATCGCTCCCCTTCAAACCCGGCCCTTGCATTGCCAATACAGGAGACCGGCCTCCCATTGAACAATTCATCGGTACATCCCTGGGAGCAGGCAACGCAGGGCCTGATCTCCTGGGGCTTACCGGCTTTGGCTTTATTAGGCCAGAAGGGGTCGGCAATGAGCACCCTTCCCAGATTCACCATGTCGGCCTGGCCGTCCACAATGATTTTCTCGGCCTCGCCCGGGGTGGTGATTCGATTGGAAGCCATCACCGGAATGGAGACCGCCTGTTTGATATTCATGGCCAGAAAAGAAAACCCGGATCTTGGTAGCTCCATGGGCAGTTGGGGAATTTTAGATTCATGCCAGCCTCCGGTAATATTCAGTACATCAACCCCGGCCTTTTCATAAACCCTTGCAATCTCCGGCATCTGATCATCTCTGGTGGAGCCGGGAACAAAGTCATTGCCCGCCATTCTCACCCCGATGGGAAAATCTGGCCCCACCCTGTCCCGGACCATCTCAATGATTTGCCTGGGGAAACGCACCCGGTTTTCAAAACTGCCCCCATACTCATCTTGTCTCAGGTTTTTTAACTCAGATAAAAACTGGGTGATAAGATACCCGGCAGATCCGATTATTTCCACCCCTTCGAACCCAGCTTCCTTGGCTCTGGCAGCGGCATCGGCAAAAGCCTTTTGCACTCCTGTTATATCTTCCAGACTCATTTCCCGGGGGGTGGCCTTGGAATATTTTGAGAATACGGCAGAGGGCGCCATGGGGGTGTCATTATTAATAAGAAAGGGATGGGTATACGCACCGCCATGAAACAGTTGAATCCATGGACTTGCCCCCCGGCTCTTTATCATTTTTGTGGCCTTGGCAAAGGATTCAATGGCCTCATCCTGGGCAAGGGACAAAGGAACAAACCCGGCCCCGATAAAATCAACCCCCACAGGCCCGACAGTGACAATGCCGGCTCCGCCACGGGCAATCTCGTCATAGAACTGATAATATTTATCATTGAGCTTGGTGTCATAGGAATACAACAGCCCCAGGGAGGGATAGGCAATCCGGTTTCTAATTTGTGTGGTATTGATGGTGATGGGACTGAACAGATGGGTATACATGTCAACTCCTTTGAGCATTTGGGGCCTTTAGGGCATTTGGGTCCTGGGGTGTTTGGGTCCTTTAGGGCTAGGCCTTTTTGGCAAGCTCCTTGGCTCTAAGATCTTTTCTCAGCACCTTGCCCACATTTGTTTTGGGCAGTTCGTCGATAAATTCAATCTGTGTGGGCAGTTTGTAAGTGGCCAGTTTTCCTTTACAATAGTCGATCATCTCTTCTGGGGTTGCGGTTTGACCCTGGGCCAGCACCACAAAGGCTTTGACCTGTTCCCCCCGGGAAGGATGTGGAATACCGATGGCACAGGCTTCCACCACCTTGGGATGCTCAAACAGCACCTCGTCAATGTCCCGGGGATACACATTATACCCCCCGGAAATAATCATGTCCTTTTTCCGGTCCACAATAAAAAAGTACCCGTCTTCATCCATATGGGCGATGTCGCCTGTGTGCAGCCACCCGTTGATCAGGGTATTCTGGGTTTCTTCGGGCATATTCCAATATTCTCTCATCACCTGGGGCCCCTGGATCACCATTTCTCCCGCTTCCCCCACGGGCATATCCGTCGTTGGGTCATCCAGTTGTACAATCCGGCAAAGGGTATCTGGAAGCGGTACCCCAATGCTACCCACCTTTCTTTTTCCCAGACCAAAGGGATTGACATGGGTGGCAGGAGAAGACTCTGTCATGCCAAAGGCCTCGATAATGATAGACCCTGTTTTTTCCTCAAATCCCCGGATCACCTCCAGGGGCAAGGGAGCGCTTCCGGACACACAGGCCTTGATGGAGCTTAAATCCGCCTTTTCAACGCCTGGATGGTTTAAGATACCGATGAACATGGTGGGAACCAGGGGAGCGATGGTGGGTTTAAATTTTTCCATTGCCTCCAGCAAAGGTTCGGGCTGGGGTTTGGGAACCAGAATATTGGCCCATCCCTTGGTGATGGCAAAATTCATGGACACGGTGAGGCCCATGACATGGAAAAAAGGCAGGGCACCGAGTACCACCTCATCTTTGCTGTCCTTAAATTCCGGGAGCCAGGCGCTGATCTGCTGGGTTTGTTTACTCAAATTACCATGGGTGAGAACCGCCCCCTTGGAAACTCCGGTGGTGCCACCGGTATACTGATACATGGCCACATCATCGAAATTGAGTCCTCCGGGCACAGGATTAGGAACAGCAGTTCCATATTGTTTGATGATATCTTTCCATTTATATAAATCAGCTGCCGGTTTCACCGTTGCCGCCAGTTTTTTACGCTTGGCCACCAGGGGAAACAAAATGTTTTTGGGAAAGGGAAGATAATCGCCTATTGAGGTGTAAACAATAGTTTTTATACTTGTTTTGGAACGAAGATCAATCATCCGGTTGGCCAGAAGATCCAGGGTAATCAAATGGGTGGAATTTGAATCGTTGAACTGGTGAATCAACTCTCGGTCAGCGTACAAGGGGTTGTTCATAACAGCGATGGCGCCTAATTTCATGATGGCATAAAAGGCGACCGGACAGGGAATCACATTGGCCAGAAGAATGGCCACCGTGTCCCCCTTTTTCACCCCTTTGGCCTGGAGAAAAGAGGCAAACTCATTGGCCATATCATTGAATTGCTTGAAGCTGATTTTATATCCCTGGAAAATAAAGGCCGTATTATCGGGAATACTTTGACTATGTTGCTCCAGATACTCATGGAGAAGACAGGTCTCAAATTCAATATTCTCTGGGACACCATCATCGTAGGCCTTAAGCCAGGGTTTATCTCCATACTCTAAATTCATCGCCACGTCTCTCTCCTTTATAAATTAGGGTGCATAAATATTTAAGGAAGTATCATGGTGGGAATTTCAGTCCCACGTATTAGATCAAAGGGTTGAGCCAGGCGTTTTAATCCCCAGAATAAGGTTGTCAATCAGGGGATCCACCAGATCCATCAAATTTTCCGGGTTCCCGGTCATGACCCAATTGGTCACCAGATGTTCAATGGTACCCAGAATCATGGATCTTACCAGATAGGGATTCAGATCATCTCTAAATTCACGGGTTTCAATCCCCTCTTCAATCACCCGGGTAATCTGTTTAATACCTTCTTTAATGACATGGTGCCCTTTGGTATCCAGAAACTTTTTATTGTGCTTCAAAAACAGCATGAGCACCGCTGCAAAATCCGGATTGTTCTGGTAGGAATCCATGAGAAGGTAAACAATGGCCCTAAGTTTATTGGCCGACCCCCGGATTATTTTCAAATGAAAGGCCATGATCTCAAAAAGCGCCTTGCTGGATTCCCCAGGAATGGAAAATAAAAGTCCCTCCTTGGTTGAAAAATATTCATAGATAGAGGCTTCGGAAACCTTGGCCTCCTTTGCAATTTCTGTAATGGTGGATTCCTGGAATCCCCTTTGGGCAAATACCTTTGTGGCGGTATCCAAAATATTTTTTTTTCTGATATCTGTTTTATTTAATGCCATAACCAACCTTTGTTAAGAATGGACTCCATTCAGGATTATTTACTTTTTATAGGGTTCAACTATTATTTTGTCAATAAAAATAATGTTAAACTCTATATATTTACAGTTTTGTTTTTTTCCAAGAGGGTTAAACCCAGTTTCGTTTGTTGAATCCCGGATATTTGTTCATTGATCCGGGCCGAAGATTTAAGATCCCGGATCAGAATATCAAAGGGATCCGGCAGGGTCAGATTCATCTCTGCCACCAGGGATTCAACCTGGGTTAAATAGACACGAACCAACGCTTTAAACTGCAACAAAATTGCCCCAGCGTTGATGGAGTGGGAATGGGAAGTGGAATGAGAATGGAAAGAGGGATTGTCCACGGCAATGGCGGCATTCCAGGACAAAAGATCCGCTGTTTCCAGCAAAGCCACCAGCCCCCCAAGCTGTTTAATCCCCCCATCTGAAATTTGCTTATGACCCATTGCCTGTGCCAATCCATCCACCAGAGCATCTAGAAGAAAACCCATGGCCCCGGTGACAGGGCCTGTCATGGCGGCATCTTCACATTTTCTAAAGGAAAGCACCATTTCCCCATAGGCCACCCCCTGTCTGCCCAAAAGAGCATTGTCCGGCACCCGGCAATCTTTCAACTCAATCCCGTTGTGGGGGGAGGGATTAAAAAACGGAATCTCCATGGGGGGCAGCACAGTGAGCCCCGGGGTGTCTTTGGGGACAAAAAATGCAGAGAATTGTTTTTTCCCCTGGTCCATCCCGGTCACAGCGATAACAATAAAAGCCATGGCAATGGGCCCGTTCGTCAGATAGGTTTTCTCTGCATTGAGGATAAATCCGGTGGTGGTTTTATTTGCCCTGGCCGCCAGATATTTGGGATGGGCACCCGCCTTGGGTTCGGACACAGCCAAACAGACCGTGGCCTCCCCGGATGCCATTGCCTTGAACAAAGGCCCCAAAAATTGTTTTCCCTCATCAAGTTCTTTTTTATTATCAGGGCCCCCCTCATCAGACCCTTTTTTATCAGGCACCAGGGGAAAAAGCAGATACCGGGCCACCAGGTGGTGGATCATCCAGGACAGGGACATGCCAAGATTCCCCCCCTTGTATACCAATGCCCTGCCACACCGGGTAATGGCCAGGCAAGAATGGGATCCCAAGTTCTGTCCGTTGAAGGCAGCCGGATTCAACAGGTCTGCCGCTCCCATTTTTTTCCAAAGCGCTTCCGGAAAGCGGGAACGATTCCCCAGGTCGGGAAGAGTTAGAATCTGGGTTCGGGCAAAATCGGAAAATTTGGATTCAATTGATTTCAAAGCGGTCTTTATTGGGATCATTTTTCTTCTCCCCTGGGGTTTTCTATGAAGCACTCAAAGCACCCGGTCATAGCATTAGGTCATAGTACCAATTCATAGTACTAGGGCTTCAATAAAATCGATGAGCTGATTCAGGTTGCCGCAGGCCCTGGCCTCGTTGCAATGGTCCTGGTAGCGCATCATTTCACTGTCCCCGGTTCCCCAGAATTTTTTTTGTTCCGGATTAAGCCAGATCAGACGCCGGCATCGCTCCCGCATGTTTTCCAGTAATGGTTCCCGGGAATTGAGATAATTGGAACGAGCGTCTCCGATAATAATAAGGGTGGTCTTTTTATCCAGCTCCCGAAGATGATCATCCCGAAAATGCTGAAATGCCATTCCGTAATCGGTCCTGGCACTGTAGTTGATCCGGGGATCATTTAAAATTTTGCTGATGGCCTCGTTGGGTTCATTGGACATAAAAAAACTGGTCACATCAAACGGGCGTTCAATAAACACATAGCTTTTCACCCGGCTAAAACAGATCTGCAGGGAATATAAAATATTGAGCATGAACCTTGCGGTGGACCAGACAGAGCCGGATACATCGCAGAGGGTCACAATTTTCCCCTTGCGAAGGGGTTTTGCCTTATGCACGATTTCAACGGGCACCCCCAGGTATTTTACCGATCGCTGAATGGTTTTTTTCACATCCACCATACCTCGGCTGGCAGCAGAAAAGCGTCGGGAAGTAATCTCTTCCAGCTTTCTGACCAATCGATCAATGATATCCTTAACCGCGGAAGTTTCCTCCGGGGTCAGGTTGGAAAAGGGGATCTCGCCAAGGGTGTT
>CAXHYW010000063.1:0-11462 GCA_964021475.1 uncultured Desulfobacteraceae bacterium
TTAATCATGACCATGGCTTCCTCCCAGGTAATCAGTCGCTTACAGCCCATGCACCTCACCCTTCTGGTGTTGCCGTGCAGTTCGATGACTTTATCCAAAGGAATGCCGGATGCCTGGTGGAGTCCGTCAATGTTTTGGGTGATTACACTGGTCAAAACCCCTATTTCATGGAGGCGTGCAATGCTTTTATGTCCCTTGTTGGGTTGGGCGTGTTTCAATCCTTTTTCCATGTCCAGCCGCTGTTCCCAATATTGAATGCGCGATTTTTTTTGGGTCATGAAATCATCAAAATAAACGGGTTTAAATTTATCCCAGATTCCTCCCTGGCTCCTATAATCCGGGATTCCGCTTTCTGTTGAAATTCCGGCACCGGTGAACAAAACAACCTTTTTGGCCGTCAGTATTTTCTGGATCACCTGGTTTATTTTTTCTGTGGTGGTATTTTTTGGGATTCTTTTTTCAGCCATGGCAATATTCTCCTGAAAATTTTGTTATAGAGCAGGTGAATTTCTTTTATGCCCGATATCCTCCCCATCAGCGGTAGCAAAATTAAAAAAATCAGGCCGGTGCTCACACAGATGATCAGGCTTCCCCCAAGGGTCGCTGGATTAAAAAGTTGCCGAAGTCCCATGGCGGTCGCCTGGAGGAGGGCGCCCAGGACAAAACTTATGGGAATGAGTTTTAGAAAAAACGTATATACCTCTTTTTTCTGGGTATTTTTCGCTTTGCGGTTCCAGCATTCAAAGAGGAGAAGGGAGCTTAGGGTGACCGATACGGACAGCCCCAGGGCCACCCCTTTTATCCCCAAAAATTTCATGAATCCATAAATCATGGGCAGGCTTGCCAATACACAGACAGTGGAGAAAATAGCGGGAAACACTGTGTTTTGAAGGGCATAATAGCCCCGGGAAACAATGGTCTGGGCGGAAAAGGCAAAGGCACCTACCAAAAAGTAGGGAAGAATACCGGCGGTTAACTGGGTTGCCTGGGTGTCAAAGGCGCCTCGCTGGAAAAGGATCATAACAATTTCCCGGCGAAGGACTATGAAGAGGATGGAAAAAGGGATTACCAGAAAAATAAATTTCAATGTTTGATTGATCATTTGGTTCAGGCGTTGAATCTCACCTGCGGCGGCAATTTTTGCCATAAAGGGATAGGAGGCCATGCCAATGGCCTGGCCGAAAAACCCCACAAGGATGAACATGATCCGTAACCCGTAGTTCATGGCGGCAATACTTCCTTCCTGAAGAAAAGAACCGAAAAATTTCATCAGGATTTCCGTTGAAAACGTCATGGTCAATCCCACCATCAGGGGAAGGGTTAAAAGGATATACTTTAGAAAATCAGGGTGAAAAATATTAAAATTAAAGTAATAGCGAAGGCCTGCCTGTCTGGCACCCAAAAGCTGCAGCAGAAAACTGCCGAAAAATGCACCTCCCAGAACCCCCCAGGCAAACCCCTCCATTCCCAGAACCGGGTATAGAAAAATTCCCCCAATGATAATGCCGATATTATAGATCAACGGAGCAAGGGCAGGGATCAAAAACCGTTCATTTGTAAACTGAACCGCCATGAAGAGGCCGCCGGTAAAAAAGAAAAACTGAGCCGGAATAATGATCCGGGTCATTCTTACGGCCAGCTCAAAGGTTGTGGGGTCATTCAACCCCGGGGCAAAGAGGGTGACAAACTGAGGTGTCCAGATCATGGTGATTACAATAAACCCCATCAGCATCAGGCCAAATCCGTTGAAAATAATGGAGAAAACCGCAAATCCCTCCTCATCTTCCCCACGGGAAAGGTAATGGGCAAATATGGGGATAAAGGTAATGGATAAAAATCCGCTGGCCACAATGTGATTTAATATTTCCGGAATGATAAATGCAACCTGATAGGCATCCACAGAGGCACGGGCTCCGCCCACCCAGGCAATGGTCGATTCCCGGATAAGGCCGATAATCCTACTGGCAAAAACCGACCCCATCATGATAAAGGATGCAAACCCGATTTTGCTTAAGGTATTTGATGTTTTAATAGTCATTATCCTTGTGGATTTATCACAAAGAAAGGGGGAATAAAAGGCTGTACCCAACAAAAGATTTGACTCAAAAAACCCACACGAATATACTGGTCGTTGAACTTTAGGAAATTTAATCTAAATTGCAGGGAAAAATGATATGGCAACAAAGCTTGGGATATATTCTATTTTGATTGGATTTTTTGTGGGACTTTTCGCAGGGATTTCCAAGTTTATGAACATTGATAATGGCTGGGTGGGCTTGACCATTGCAAGATTTACAGGGGAACATTCAGATACCATTGTTGAGTTTATCCCAGTTGAGTTTATTCAGGATGGGCTTTATTTTCTGATTTATGAATTACCGCTTGCCGGTGCCATTCTAGGGCTGGGCGTTTTTTTCTTTCTTGTTGGTGCTATTTTAAAGGAACATTGATCACCCCATGGGTAAATTAAACCTTATTTGCTGTTTCTATGGTCTCGCTTTTCTTTCCTCGGGCATTTGGGGATTTTTTTTATTTGATGGGATATTTCCCCCATGGGGACGATTTCTCTTTTTTTTCTGTCTGTTGCCCATTGGATTCTTTTGCTTTAGGTTTTCTTATCTTATTTCAACGCTCCTTGGGGTTTGTTTGATTCTTATATATACGATCGGTCTTTACATGACGGTATCGCCTCTGCCCGAGGTATTTTTATTCCAGATTGGTATTCTTTTGACCATGCTGGCAACTATGGTGGTTGCCGGATATAAAATTGAATATGCTTATAGGCGTTCTTTTCTCGCCCAATCGGACCTTGAAAAATTGAACCAACACATTAAAAATCGGGAGGAACATCAGGACACTGAGCTGATTCGGATGAACAAAAGCCTGACGCTTGAAATTCTTGCCCATACCGAAGCCGAAGGTCTCTTCCGGGAAAGCGAGGAAAAATATAAAAACCTTGTAAATTCTTTGCCAGAAGGAATCTTTATTCTGCAGAATGGGCGGATTACCTTTTTTAATCCAGGCCTTGAACGAATGACCGGATTGTCCTCTCGCCAATTGTCTGGTGCTGATCCTGACCTGATTTTTCTCAGGTCCTGTCCAGGTGAGGAAATGAAAAGTAAGTCGACGCCCGGGTTTATTGTTCAGCAGGACGGGAATAAAATATATATTGAAAAAAAAGTGGTTGAAATTGTTTATAATTCTGAACCGGCCCTTCTTTTTGCCATCCGGGATATCACGGAACGGATAACCTCCTTGCAGGAAAAAGAACGACTCGAAACGGAACTTGAAAAGGCAAAGAAAATGGAGGCCTTTGGTTTGCTTGCCGGCGGGGTGGCCCATGATTTAAATAATGTGTTGTCCGGGATTGTGTCGATACCGGAACTTTTGTTAATGGAGCTGCCAGAGGGGAGCCACCTAATCGAGCCCCTCTTGATCATGAAAGACTCGGGAAAACGGGCGGCAATCATTGTGGATGAATTATTAACCCTTGCCAGGGGGTCGGCCAAGGTTTTGGAACCGGTTCGTTTAAATGATGTCATTGAAGACTATTTATCTTCACCCGAATTTGACCGGGTCGCTAGGTTTCATCCCGGGGTGATTTTAATAAAAAATCTTGATTCCGCTCTTCCGTTGCTCAATGCATCTGGTCTTCATATGAGAAAAATAGTCATGAATCTTGTCTCCAATGCCATGGAAGCCATCCAGGAAAAAGGGAATGTGACCTTGGAAACCAGCAGGGTTCAGTTCTCAAAGAAAATACTCAAAGGATATGAACGAACAACGGATGGACCCTATATCAGGTTTAGTGTCAAGGATACGGGCCCGGGTATTTCAACCCAAGAGTTGGACCGGATTTTTGAACCCTTTTATACGAAAAAAGTTTTGGGCAGAAGTGGGACTGGATTAGGTTTAAGCATTGTATGGAATACCGTCCATGATCACAAAGGATATATTCAGGTGAAAAGTGAAAAGGGAGAAACCCTGTTTCAAATTTATTTTCCCGTGACCAAGGTGTTGGTCGAGGCTGCCGAACCAGATAGGATATACACCTTGAGTGACTATAAAGGGGATAATGAAACCATTCTTGTAGTGGACGATGTGGAAAGCCAGCGAAAAATTTCTAGGAATATGATGAAACGGCTGGGCTACCAGGTGACGGTTGTCAGCAGCGGGGAGGACGCCATTGTGTATGTCAGGAAAAATAAAGTTGATCTGGTGGTTCTGGATATGATAATGGATCCGGGTATCAGTGGACTTGATACCTTCCGGGAATTGAAAATAATTGATCCTGATATCCGGGCGGTCATTACCAGCGGCTACTCAAAAACCCGTGATGTGGAGAAAGCTCAGGAGTTGGGTGCCGGGCCTTTTATTAAAAAACCCTATTCCCTTGAGCACCTGGGCCTGACCCTCAAGGAAGAATTGGACAAACGGAGCGCATAAAATGAATCAACCCCGAATAGTTTCCCGTAGGGATTTTTTAAAATATTCTGCCATGACCTATGGCGCTTTTGCAACTCTTCCCTTTTTGACCGGGTGTGCCGTGGACCCTGTGACCGGAAGAAATCAACTCATGATGATGTCCCGGGACCAGGAAATCGGTATCGACAAACGCCAATCGCCCTTTCAGTTTTCATCGGATTACGGGGTGACCCAGGATGCATCCTTAAACCAATATATCGGAGAAGTTGGTACGGGAATGCTTGCCCATGTGCACCGTTCGGACATGCCCTATAATTTCCAATGTGTCAATGCCACCTATGTCAATGCCTATGCCTTTCCCGGAGGCTCCATTGCCGTGACCCGGGGGATTTTGCTTGATCTGGACAATGAGGCGCAGCTTGCCGCACTTTTGGGCCATGAGCTGGGCCATGTCAATGCCCGGCATTCCGCAGAACAGGCCGCTAAAAATCAGCTTTCTTCCATACTGGTGGGCGGATTGTCCGTATTGGCCAGTACCCAGGGGGTAGGAATGGGGCAATTAACCAAGCAATTGGGATCCCTGGGTCAGGGGTTGTTTTTGTCCAGCTACAGCCGGGAAAATGAACGGGAAGCCGATCGCCTGGGGCAGGAATACATGGTCAAGGCCGGGTATTCTTCCAAGGGATTTGTGGGGCTGATGGAGATGCTCAATTCTCTGAACAAGGCCAATCCTTCCTCCTCCCAGATGCTTTTTGCCACCCATCCCATGAGTTCTAAGCGATTACAGGCGGCCCTTGAGCGGGACAACACCCAATATGAACATACCCATTCACTTGCCTTGAACCGGGAACGATACATGGATAAAACAGCTTCCCTGCGACAAAAAAAAGGGGCTATCCTGAAAATGCAGGAGGGGGAGAAATATTTAGGCAAAGAGGAATATGACAATGCGCAGGAGGCATTTAAATCAGCTATCCATCAGGCAAAACACGATTATACGGCCCATGTACTCATGGCCAAATGTATGCTGATCCAGAAAAAATCTTCCCAGGCCCTATCCTATGCCAACGATGCCAAAAGCTTATACCCCACCGAATCCCAGGGCTATTATATTGCCGGGCTTTCCAATCTGGCAGAGAAGAAACCCAGCCAGGCCTATGGTGATTTTAAGCGATGTGATGAACTCTTGCCTGGAAATCCTCAATTGACGTTTTACAAGGGCTATTCCCTTGATAACAGCGGCCAAAAGCAGGAGGCGGCTGATAATTATGTGAATTATTTAAAACAGATTAATTATCAGTCCAATAAGTTTTCTAAGCATGCCTACCAGCGGCTTAAGGCGTGGGGTTATGCCAAATAAACACCCAATTTGCCCCGGGCGCAACCTCATTGAAATCTCAAAGGTGATGAGTATTGCCGTGGGCAGTGCTAAGGACACCTGGTCGGCACCAGTGTATTACCTGTTCTCAGAGGGTCGGTTTTATTTTTTTTCAAACCCAAAGGCCCGGCATATTCAAATGGCGAAAAATCACATAAGTGCCGCTTCTATTTTTAGGGATGATATTGATTTTAAAAATCTGGAGGGAATTCAGATGTCCGGCACCATCCAAAAATCACCCAAGAATATCCGGTCGCTTGCCGTGGCAAAGCGCTATTGCAGCCGATTTAAGATAATCGCTCCCCCCCCAGGGATATCGGATAAATCGAATAGATCGGACATATTGGATTTTTTTGTTTCAAAATTCCATGCCACCCTTTATTCTTTTGAACCGGAGTGTGTGTATTATATGAACAATCGTAAGGGGTTTGGTTCCCGGGAAAAAATTGAATTATGAAGATGAAAAGTTTAAGACAAACCGTCCAATTTCTTGAGAAACAGGGGGAATTGATCCAGATATCAACCCCGGTGGACCCCCACCTTGAAATGGCAGAGATCACCCGGCAGGTCCATGAAGCAAAAGGGCCAGCCCTGCTGTTCACCCATGTTAAAAATGCCTCGTTTCCCGCCCTGTCCAATCTGTTTGGCACCTATGAGAGAACCTTGAAAATATTTGAGCCCCAACTTGCCCAGGTACGGTCTCTTGTGGATCTGCGGTCAGATCCCGGGGCATTTGTAAAATCACCCGGGAAAATACCCGGGGCATTAAAGGCATTGGTTCATGCCCTGCCAATCTCAAGCCCCCATGCAAAGGTGTTGAAATATTCGACCCAGATAGATCAATTGCCCATGATCAAATGCTGGCCAAAGGACGGGGGGGCATTTGTTCTATTGCCCCAGGTTTTTTCAAAGGACCCGGACAATGATTCCATCTTTAAATCAAATCTGGGCATGTACCGGATACAGATGTCCGGGAATGAGTATGCCCCAAACCGGGAAATAGGGCTTCATTACCAGCTTCACCGGGGGATAGGGAATCACCATAAAAAAGCCCTGGAGCAAAACCGTCCCTTAAAAGTGTCGATTTTCATCGGTGGTCCACCGGCCCACACCCTGGCGGCGGTTATGCCCTTACCGGAAGGGGTTCCCGAGGTCGCTTTTGCCGGGGCCCTGGCGGGCCGAAATTTTCGGTATACGGATAAAAACGGGTTCTTTATTTCCAATGACGCCGATTTTTGTATCACCGGGTTCATTGTCCCCAACCGGACCAAACCCGAAGGCCCATTTGGGGATCACTTGGGGTATTACTCCCTTGAACATGAATATCCCTATTTAAAGGTGGTATCGGTCTGGCATCGGCCCGGGGCCATCTTTCCCTTTACCGTGGTGGGGCGCCCTCCCCAGGAGGATTCCAATTTTGGCAGGCTCATCCACGAGATCACCCGAAGTGCTATCACCGATACCCTTCCCGGGGTGACCGCCGTGAATGCCGTGGATGATGCAGGGGTACATCCTTTGTTATTGGCCAAGGCCCATGAGCGGTATCTTCCCTACGAGAAGAGGGGGCCCAGGGAATTGTTGACCCATGCCAATGCTATTTTGGGAACCGGCCAGCTCTCCCTTGCTAAATATCTGTTCATCTGTGCCCATGAAGACAACCCAACCCTTAATGTGAATGATGAAATGGCCTTCTTTATTCACCTGCTGGAGCGGGTTGATCTGTCATCGGACCTTCATTTTTTGACCCGTACCACCATGGACACCCTGGATTATTCCACCTCCCAAATTAATGCAGGTTCCAAATTGGTTGTGGCGGTGGCAGGCGCAAGAAAAAGAAGGCTTGCCACTGAATTTGTGAAAGATTTTTGTCTTCCCCAGGGGTTTTGCGATCCCGGGCTTGCGGCCCCGGGTATGGTGGTGATCCAGGGTCCCAGATTTTCCTCCTATGAATCAACTCTTCAAGAGATGAACCGGTTAAGAAAACATCTGGAGACACAATCTGGCCTTGAATCCCTTCCTTTGTTTGTGGTGGTGGATGACGCTGTGTTTGCCAGAAAGAGCTTTTCCAATTTTTTATGGGTCACCTTTTTACGATCCAATCCTTCCCATGATATTTACGGGGTTGATGAGGGGTTTTTGTTTAAACATTGGGGGTGCCGTGAACCGTTGATCATTGATGCCCGGATTAAACCCTTCCATTCCCCTGCCCTGGAATCGGATCCGGCTACTATTGAGCGGGTAAAAGCCTTGGCCCAAAGAGGTGGCCCGCTGTTCGGCATTATTTAAGGAGGGGGGCTTGTCCGGCACTTGCAATTATATTGGATCATCAATAAAAAGAATTTAAAAGAATAAAAAAAATGCTTTCAGCGTTCTTAGTTGGAAAAAAAGGAGATATATTCAGGTGGATGAGAAAAAAAACAGAACCCTTTTTAAGAGGGTATTTTTAGGACTGCAACTTGGAATGATCATTGTTTTATCCCAGGGAGTGGCCCTTGGGGCGGAAAAGTTTGAAGCTGCGCTCAGTCAGCATATCAACCAAAAATGGACTGGCGATTTTAATGAAATGGTCAAGGACAACGTCATCCGGGTGTTGGTTCCCTATAGCAAAACATTTTACTTCTTTGATAAGGGAGCCCAGAAAGGTGCCAGTTATGAACTGGTCACGGCTTTTGAAAGAATGGTCAACACGGAGTTGAAAACCCGGCATGTTAAAGTTCATACCGTTTTTATCCCCACCTCAAGGGATCGATTGATACCGGGTCTTGTGGAAGGGTTGGGGGATATTGCCGTGGGCAATTTAACCATCACGAATGACCGAAGCAAACAGGTGGATTTTTCTGATCCCCTGGGAACAGGCGTTGCTGAAATTTTAGTTACCGGCCCCGGTGCGCCTTTGTTTAAAAGTGTTTCTGATTTGAGTGGTCACAAGATTCACGTCAGAAAATCCAGCAGCTATTATGAAAGTCTTGTCCGGGTCAACAAGGCCTTGTCCTCTGCCGGTAAATCAAAAATCAAAATAGTTGAAGCCAATGAAAATCTTGAGGATGAAGATCTTTTGGAAATGCTGAATGCAGGACTGATTTCCATGATGGTGATCGACAGCCACAAGGGAAAATTCTGGGTCCAGATTTTTGAGAATATCCGCCTTCATCCCGAAGTTAAATTTCGGGAGAATGTCCGAATCGCCTGGGCCATTAGGAAAAATAGTCCGGAATTAAAAACGGTCATAAATCGATTTGTTAAGGCCAACAAAAAAGGAACCCTGATGGGGAATATGATTTTTAACCGCTATCTCAAGAATACGAAATATGTTAAAAATAATCTTTCCGAAGGTGACAGAGCAAAGTTTAAGGATGCTGGGCCGTTTTTCCAAAAATATGGAAAAATGTATGATTTTGATGCACTGATGTTGGCCGCCCTTGCCTACCAGGAATCCACCATTGACCAGAGAAAGAGAAGTCCTGTCGGTGCCATTGGGGTGATGCAGATATTACCGACAACAGCTCTGGACAAGAATGTCAATATTCCGGGCACTGATAAGATTGACCCCAATATCCATGCCGGAACAAAATATCTCCGGTTCATTGCCGATCGGTATTTCAGTAATCCCGGCATTGATCCGTTAAACCAGGTGTTGTTGACATTTGCTGCCTATAATGCAGGCCCTGCCAAAATTTCAAAATTGCGCAAAGAGGCAAGCTCCTTAAACCTGGATCCCAATATCTGGTTTAAAAATGTTGAATTGGTGGCCGCCAAGAGAATCGGCCGGGAAACCGTTCAATATGTGAGTAATATCTTTAAATATTATATTGCCTATACCTATGGTATGGATCAGCTTAAAGCAAAGGCAGAAATAAAAAAGTAAATCAGGAAAAAAGGTGTGTTGAAGAAGGAGTCACTGATGGTGAAAAAAATGGGTCGCATCACCTACAAAGGGGTATTTCTATTTTTTTTACCAGCGGTGTTGATAACCATCGGGGGATTTGTTGTCGCCTATCAATTTGTTGAACCAAGCCCTCCCAGAAATATTTCCATTGCAACGGGGGAACCTGGCGGGGCATATTTTACCCATGGCAAGGTGTATAAAAAATTATTGGAAGATTATGGGATTACGCTAACAGTGCGTGAGACCGAAGGGTCCCTTGAAAATCTTAAATTACTTGAAAAAGAGATAGGTGGTGTTGACATCGCCTTTATCCAGGGCGGTATCGGAAGATTGTCAGATTCAAAGACCATCTTGTCCATTGGCAGTTTATACTACGAACCCTTGTGGGTTTTTTACAGGTCAGGGGTAAAGGCGTCCCGGATTTCTGATTTGAAGGGACTTCGCATCGCCATTGGAAACGATTTGAGCGGAACCAAGGTTCTTGCCTCTGATTTGTTAAATTTAAACGGTATTACTCAAAAGAATACCCAATTTATCTCCCAGGGATCCAGAATTTCAGCAAATTTGTTGCTCAAGCATGAGATCGATGCGGTGTTTTTTGTTTCAACCCACAAGGCCTCTTATATCTCGGACCTTTTAGCGTTGGAATCTGTCTCCTTGATGGGGATTGAAAGGGCTGCGGCCTATAAATTGCGGTACAGTTTTTTAAATGTGATTGATATCCCCCAGGGGGTCATTGATTTTGTGGAAAATATTCCGGCACGGAATATTCAGCTATTGGCACCCACCGCCCAATTGGCAGTTCGGTCCGATCTGCATCCTGCTTTGATTGACCTTGTGTTACAGACAGCAAGGCGGGTACACAGTCCCGGGGGGGGGGTGGAAAAAAAAGGAGAATTCCCGTCTCCCAAATACCTGGACTTTGAGTTGAGCGAAGATGCCAACAGGTTTTATACGGACCGGGTTCCGTTTCTCCGGCGCCATTTCCCTTTTTGGGTGGCAACCTTTCTTGGCAGAATGAAGATAATGATTTTGCCCTTCATTGCCATCATGTTTCCTCTTTTCAAGATCATGCCATGGATATACCGGTGGCGGATGCGCGCCAGAATTTATCGCTGGTATTCTGATCTTGATGAACTGGGCGCAGACCTGTATACCCAGAGTTCACCTAAAATCCATGACGACTATATGGCTAAAATGGATGCCCTTGAAAAAAAGGCCCTTGATATCCAGGTACCTAAGCCCTATGCAGAAAGTCTGTTCAATTTGCGTATGCACATTGGCATTTTTCGCAAAAACCTGATGAACATTCAAAAATCTGACGAACACTCAAAAACCTTAGAATCACCCAAGGAATGAAATTTATGATAAATCCTATTCATATGAGAAGGGCTCTGTATATTCTGGTTGCTTTTCTGGCATTGTATACCATCGTTGGATTTTTTCTGGCCCCCTGGCTAGGAGAAAAAATTCTCATCAAGCGGTGGGGTAACTTTATGGGGAGACGTGTGGCCATTGAGTCTGTGTCAATCAATCCCTATGCACTGACCGTTCTGGCCGAGGGGATTTCCATAAAAGAGGCAAACGGAACGGATTTTCTATCGGTCCGTTCTCTGTTTGTCAATTTTTCCATCATGTCTGTGTTCACATTTACTCCCGTGGCCACCCAATATGAGATGTCATCACCTAGTGTAAACCTGGTATTAAAAAAAGACAATACCCTCAATATCTCTGATTTGTTGCAATCGGAAGGAAAATCCCCTGACACCGCCC
>CAXHYW010000064.1:0-11056 GCA_964021475.1 uncultured Desulfobacteraceae bacterium
AATATGATTTACTCGCTTAATTGACCGTCAAATTACTACTTGACTTTCTTTGCTCCCAGAAGTAATTTCAATACATATATACTTCAACGGATAATAAGATTCAATAACCAATACGAACAGAGGCAATTCACCAATTGCTTGATTTATAAACATTCCTATCCCCCCTTTGCCGGGCCGGATAATGAATGGGTATATTGCAACCAACAATTAAACCCTTTTTTTCAGGAGATGTATCATGACCGATAACACTGAACTTGGAACCAATTGGGAAAGTTTTGTAAAAATACTATTACACAGACTGGATATTCCCACCAAAGAAGACATCAACAATTTACACCTCAGGCTTGACAAGTTTGAGCAATTAATCTATCAGAAACAGCCGGGTATCAAACAGGATACAAAGCAACGGACTTACAAGCGGAAAAGCGCCTCGGCCATTGTTCTGGAGGTTATTGCGAATCATCCCAACGGTACCAATTTTACGACCATTAAAGCGGCTACCGGATTTGACGACAAAAAGCTGAGAAATATTATTTTCAGACTGGATAAAATTAAAAAAATTCATCGGGTTAGCCGGGGGATTTATAAAAAAATATAATGGAAAAGATCGATATGGAATATACCTCATTTAAGGAAGGCCAGGAAGTCAACGGATATATCGTCAATCGGATTTGTCCGTTGCCCTCCATTGACTCCCAACTCATTGAACTGATTCACCAGAAAACAAAGGCCAGGCATATTCACATTGCCAACAAAGATTGTGAAAATACCTTTGGGGTGTTTTTCAGGACAGTGCCAAAGGATTCCTCCGGGGTGGCCCATATTCTTGAACATACGGTTCTGTGCGGATCAGACAATTTTGCGGTCCGGGACCCTTTCTTTTCCATGATAAAACGAAGCCTGTCAACATTCATGAATGCGTTTACCGCCTCTGACTGGACCATGTATCCCTTTGCCTCCCAGAACAAAAAAGACTACTATAATCTCATGGATGTCTATCTGGATGCAGCGTTTTTCCCCAATATTGACGACTTAAGCTTTAAGCAGGAGGGGCATCGGGTAGAACTTGTGGAAATAGACAAGAAAGAGAGCGAACTGGAATACAAAGGCGTGGTCTACAATGAGATGAAAGGTGCCATGTCCTCTCCTTCCCAGGTGCTTTCCAGATCCCTCTTAGCAAGCCTTTACCCGGACACCACCTATAGTAACAACTCCGGAGGGGAACCTGCCGATATTCCCAAACTGACCCATGAAGCCCTAAACGCATTCCATGAAAAATATTATCACCCGTCCAATTCCTATTTTTATACCTATGGGTCCTTCCCCCTGGAAGAAGCCCTGGCCTTCATTTCAAAAAAAGTGTTGAATAAATTTGACTATTTAAAAATTGATTCCGCCGTACCGGCCCAACCCCGGTGGGACACTCCCAAAGAAATCCTTCAGTCCTATGCCTATGCCGACCCCGATGATCTGACCCGTAAATACCAAGGGTGTGTTGCCTGGCTAACCTGTGATATCAAGGATTCCTTTGAAATTCTAGTTCTCACAGTGATAGAACAGATCCTTCTTGGAAATTCTGCCTCCCCCCTGCGCAAGGCATTGATTGATTCCGATCTGGGGTCTGCCCTTTCAGATGCCACCGGATTTGATGCAGACAACAGGGATACCATGTTTGTCTGCGGCCTGAAGGACATTGCCAAGGAATCTGTTCCTAAAGTTGAAGAGATCATTTCTTCAACACTACGCCAGGTGGCGGACAAGGGAATCGACCAGCAGCTCATTGATTCGGCCATTCACCAGATTGAATTTTACCGCAAGGAAATCACCAACTCTCCCTATCCCTTTGGGATTAAATTACTGCTTTCCTTTGCCGCCACCATGATCCATGACGGAGACCCTGTTTCCTGCATCAATATTGATGAGGATCTTGAAAGACTGGCACAAAAAATCAGTCAGGGGGGATTTTTGGAAGAACGGATCACTCACTATTTTCTTGAAAACCGCCACAGGGTTCTGTTTACCCTGGAGCCGGACGACCAAATGGAAGCAAACCAGGCCATAGAAACCAAGAAAGAATTACAAGCCATCCTGTCAAATCTAAAACCTGCTGATCTGGCAAGAATCAAAGAGGACAGCGCAGCCCTTGAGTTACTTCAGGAGTCGGAAGAAGATCTGTCGACACTTCCCACCCTGGAACTTTCCGATGTTCCCCCTGATATTGAGATCATCACGCCCGACCAGATCAAAGAAGTTAACTTTTCCACCTGTTATGACAAAGCCACTTCCGGGATTCTCTATTTTACCTGCCCCGTGGGCGCCGGAAATATCCCCGCCGATCTGTTCCCCCTGGTTCCCTTTTTCGCCCAGGCCTTTACCAACAGCGGCACAAAGAAATCTTCCTATTCAAAAATTGCAGAAACCATGGATCTTTATACCGGTGGGATCAGCCTGTCTCCTTTTTCAGGGTCCTATTTTTCCAAGGATGCGGATTCCCATTCGTTTCTGGCCCTCCAGGGAAAAGCCCTGGACCGGAACATTGATCCCTTGTTTGATATGATTGATGAATTTGTCACAACCTTTGGATTTGGGGATCAAGACCGGCTGAAAAGTCTGCTGCTCCAATACCAGTCCGGCATGGAATCCTCCATCGTTTCGGCGGGTCACAGGTATGCCATTTCCCTTTCAGCGCGACACCTGTCAAAAGCATCCCATATCAACGAACTCTGGCATGGAATCGACCAGTTTCAACTGATAAAAAAAATCACCGGAGAAGTGATTGATCCGGATACCGGCAAAAAGGGATTGGATAGTCTGTCATCCAATCTGGAAACCATTGCAGCCGTCCTGTTCCGGCGGGACAATTTAAAACCGGCCATCATCGGAAGCAGGCCCTCCCTGGAACAGGCCGATCAAAGGATTGCCCAACTCCACGACCAATTGGCCAATGGTGCCAAGAACACCTTTTTCACACCAAACATTGATCTTGACACCAGAAGGCCCTACGACGGATGGTATACCAACACCGCGGTTTCCTTTGTGGGCCAGTCTTTTAAAACCGTTCGCATCACCCACCAAGATTCCCCGGGACTTGCAGTGATCAGTAAAATTTTAAGATCCCTTTACCTACACCGGGAAATCAGAGAAAAAGGCGGGGCCTACGGCGGGTTTGCCTCCTACAATACAGAAGAGGGCATCTTTTCATTCGGCTCTTACCGGGACCCCCACATTAAACGGACCCTGGATGTGTATAAAAACGCCTGCGATTACATTATCCGGGGAGAATTTTCGCAAACAGACGTAAAGGAAGCCATTCTCCAGGTCTGCTCGGATATTGACAAACCCGAAACACCGGGGCCTGCTTCCATGAAAGCGTTTTACCGGGACATCACCCACCTGACGAATGAGATCCGTCAGCATTTCAAGGATTCCCTGCTCCGGCTGGATAAGAAACGAATCCAGGAAATCGCAAAAACCTACTTTACCATTGAAGAAGACCAGAAAGGCATATCGGTTATCTCCAGCAAGACCCTGCTTGAAAAGGCAAACCAGGCCCTTGAGGCGGAAAACCGCCCCCCCCTGGAACTGTTTAAAATTTAAGAATCCAGAACCAGATTCAGCCCATTCAATATAAAAAACAGGGACCAGATTTTCTCTGGTCCCTGTTTTAATCTTTGATTCGCTTTTTTGTCTGCCCCAGGGGTTGGCCTAGGATCGATCTCTGAGCCAACCGGCATATTGACACATGCCAGCCAGGGCCTTGACCGCCCGTTCCGGTGAGGGGAAAAACACGCCTTTATAGGGGTTGTCCTCATACCGGTAGAGGGTCCGGCTGATCTCATCGGTCAAAAGGCTGACCCCCAAAACCGGTTTCCCATATTTCCGGGTCAGCTCCACGATATATGCTACATATGCTTCTTCAGTTGCCAGAATACTATCCTTAAACGCCTGGCCCGATTTTTCGTCCAGGGTCGGATCAGTTTTAACAACCGCATCAATCATTTTGTTGGCCAAAACCCGTTTGCCGTGAATTCCCAAGTGGATGACGGCATCACAGCCATCCCATTTGAGCAATTCCTCCATACAGGTTTTGGGAATCTCAGGATCCCCTTCCCCCACGATGTCCACGGGATTTGCATGGCTCCAGAAGTCAGGAAGGATACTGTTCAAACGATCAATGATATCTTCCGAAAGATCAGGCACTTCCAATCCGTAGTCGGCACAAAGGTCGGTGGTGATCACCCCCCACCCCCCACCCAGGGTCATGATAGCCACCCGTTTACCACGGGGCAGGGGCAAAGATGAGAACACGGCCGACAGATCCAACAATTCCATGGGTTGTTCCACCTGAATCACCCCGGCCTGGCGGCAGGCTGCCTCAAATACCCTGGCATCCGACGCCATGGCACCGGTATGACTGGAAGCCGCACGTTCCCCAAGCCTTGTTCTACCCCCTTTCAGGACCACAACTGGTTTTTTCCGGGAGACACGGGCGGCAGACCTGAAAAACCGAGCCCCATCCTTGACACTCTCAAGGTACAACACCACGGTCCGGGTCAGTTCATCGATCTCAAAGGCTTCCATATAATCTTCAATGGTGACCATGGCTTCATTACCGGAACCTGAAAAAGCACGGATACCGATATCCTGCTGCTCTGCAAAGGCCAGCAGTTGGGTACCCATATTACCGGACTGACAGACAAGGGCGGTGGATCCGGGCATGGGATAGGCATTGGCGGCACAGCAGTAAAAATCGGCATGGGGATTACAAACCCCCATGGTGTTGGGTCCCAGCACCAGGATACCCGCTTTTTCGGCGGTTTCCACCAACACCTTTTCAAGGGCCTCCCCCTCTGGCCCTACTTCCTTGTACCCCGATGTGATCAGCAGGATTCCCCGTACATTTTTTTGGACAAAGTCCGGAATCAGGTCAATCACCTTTTCTGCCGGGATGGTCACCACGGCCAGGTCGATATCCCCGGGGATATCGGTGATACTCGGAAAAACATCCCGACCGAGAATCTTGCCGCCCTTGGGATTGACCAGGTAAACCTGACCTTTATAATTCCGGGACAAGGTATTGGTGGGCAGCATATGCCCCCACTTGCCCGGCACGGCAGAGGCCCCGACAAAGGCAATGGATTCCGGATAAAAACAGGACCCCAGCACCGAAAGGTCCACCCGGCCTTTTAAGGTCTGATTCCCTTTATTTTTTGTGTCTTTATTTTTTGTGGATTTTGTATCCCCCAACACCACCAACCCATCCACTGCAACACAAGACCCATCCTTCTGGACAATCAGGGGATTGATATCAATTTCCTGAATATCAGGATTTTCAAGAACCAGATCAGACAGCCCCCCCAGAATCCGTTTAACCTGTTCCCTGTCCACGGCCGCTTCACCCCGAAATGCTTCCAGCAATTTTTGAGAGGATAATTGGCCTAGCATATCTTCCATATCCAGATCACTTAAAGGCGCAATTTTCAAAACGACATCATTCAGAGCTTCTGTGAGAACCCCTCCCAGCCCGAACAGAATCACCGGACCAAATTGAGGGTCCCGGAACATGCCGACCACAAACTCCCTTTTCCCAACCACCATGGGTTGTACCAAAAAGGCCTCAACCAGATCCTTACCAGCGTCTTCCATTCCGCAAGCTGCCTGCCTTACCTGATCTTCATTTGCAAGTCCCAGGCAGACCATGCCGCTTTCAGTTTTATGGAGAATCCGGGACCCAATCCCCTTAAGGGCCACGGGAAACCCGCTCTCTTTAGCCGCATCCACGGCCTGTGCAATTGTGTTTACTCGTTTTTCCTGGACCACCGGAATCCCAAAGGCTGAAAATATCGATTTTGCTTCATCTTCACTAATCACATGGGACCCTTTGGCCTGCTTTTCTGCTATTAGGTGTTGTACCTGTTTTTGCGTTATCATGCGCTTACTCCGTTGAATATAATATTTGTAATACCGCTTACTACCTGGTCAATATCAAGTTCCCTGCCAAATATTATTTCCCCCAGGCAGGCATGTTCAATGGCCCCGAGAATCACCTTGCGCAACACATGGGGGTCTGTATCTGATTTAAATTCCTTATTTTTAATACCCTCCTCAATAATGCCCAGAATAATTCCGGCATATTTTCGCACCAGCCCATAGGCGTCGGAGTTAAAAAAATCCGGGGAATTTCTCACCTCCAGCAATAAAATTTTTGAAAAAACCCGGTTGTGAGCATAGCTTTCAAGGCTTGTATAGATAATGACTTCCAGCTGTTCAGCACAGGTTTTTTCATGGGCCGCTCTATTTTCTATTTTTACCAGAAATTCGGAAAAATGATCGTTCAATACCTGGTAAATCAGGTCTTTCTTATCCTTAAAATATTTATAGATGAGTCCTTCCGTGACCGCTGCATTTCTGGCAATCTCGGCCGTTGTGATGGAATGAAAATCCTTTTCCTTCATCAAGGCATAAAAAGATTTCATGATTTTAATCCTGCCCGGCGGATTTGTCTTCCCTTTGTGATTCATAATCCCTCTTTGCATCCGGTTTGTTTCCATTTCTATTTAGGTAAGTAATACTTACTTACAAAGCTTTTCAAAGTCAAGCCCAATTCAAATCAACCAAAGAATAACTATTCCGATTTGGCCTGGTCCAGGACCTGATCAAAAAATAATTGTATTCCAGTATCTAATGGTTTAGAATAATGGATATAAGTTTAAGCCTTATTTAAATAAGGACTCGGAACTATATACATCTTCCGTTTTTATGAAATTTTATAAAAAAACCCATATTTGTGGCAAATTTCGTCTGTTTTGGGAAAATTTCATTCCTCCGAGTCCTAAAAAAATCTGATTTTAAAAAAAGGTGACGATGGAAAAAATACCTCCAAATGAGTTAACACCCATTCTTGATTTTTTAATGGAACATCGGGGGTTTGATTTTTCAGGGGTTCATCCGAATATGCTGGTGCGTCGCATGGGGCATCGCCTGGAAGCGTTAAATTGCAATGATTTCAAAGACTATTATTTTTATATCCAGGAAAACGCCGGGGAAATTGACCATCTCCTCAATGCAATCACCATTAATGTCAGCCGTTTTTTCCGGGATCCCTTGACCTTTGAGCTATTGGCCGAGAGAATCCTGCCAGCCATTTTACGCCAAAAGGTTCAGGCCAAGGATGATTCCCTGAGAATCTGGTCAACCGGATGTGCCATGGGGGAAGAGGCATATTCCCTGGCGATTCTGATCCAGGAGCTCCTCCTCAAGGAAGGGCGAACCATGGAACTGCAGCTCTTTGGGACGGATATTGATACCAGGATATTAGGGGAAGCGGCAAAAGGGATTTATCCTGTGGCAAGTGTTGAGAATGTCAAGTATGGGCTTTTAAAGAAATATTTTATACCAGCAGGAAAAAACTTCATGCTGATTCCAAAGATAAAAGAACAGGTGATTTTTTCTTTCTATGACATGCTGGATAAAGGGCATCGTGTTCCTCCGGACAGCATCTTTGGAAATTTTGATCTGATTTGTTGTCGCAATCTTTTAATCTACTTTAACACAAGGTATCAAGAAACCATCTTCGCCAAATTACGCCGGGCGCTCGCTCAAAACGGCTATCTGATTTTGGGAGAAACAGAATCCCCCCCCAAAAACTCTCAAAGAGATTTCAACCGAGTTGTGGAATTTCACCCCATATACCAAAAACTTTAGGAAAAAAAACCTATGCAATTCAAGGATATGAAAATCAGCACACAATTGAGAATTAGTATCGGTGCGACCATATTGATCGTCGTCTGTCTGGGTTTCCTGGCCTGGTTACAGACAAATACATTGTGGCAAAACACCCGGTGGATTTACGACCATCCCTTACAGGTCAATCGGGCCATCGGTGTGCTTGAAACCGATATAATGGGCATGCGCATGGAAATCCGGCACGCAATGTTGACAAATAATTTAAAGAGCTTTCAAACTGCCCGGAAAAGATCAGCAATTCACCAGGCCAATGCCGAACGTCAGATTGATCTTCTGTTTGAACGATACCTGGGGCCACGTTCAGACATTGAAGATATCCAAAACTCCATTAAAGGGTGGGTAGCGACGAGAGAAAGCAATTGGGTACTGCTTCATGAGGGCAAGGTGGATATCGCTCTCAGCCGCATCTTTGATGAAGGGGATCTTGGCGCCCAGAGGGCATTGCTGGTTAAGCAGATTCAAAAAATTGATAATTTCGCCAAAACCAAGGCCAATACGCTTTACCTTGACGCAACCCAATTGAAGACCTCCTTAAATATGCAGCTTATTTTCATCATTGGTTTTATTATCCTTCTCACCTCCGGTATCGGCTATTTAATGATTTTAGGAATAAAAAAACCTCTCAAAGAGCTGACCGCAGTAACAGAAGGATTCAGGAAAGGAGACTATGACGCCCGGAGCCGATATCTATCCACCAATGAATTGGGTCTTTTATCCGCCTCATTTAACCAGATGGCCCAGGCCATTTCCCTGCGGATGGAGGTGGATAAAAAGGGCAGTGCCATGGCAGAAGCCCTGATAATCGAAACCAAGTTAAAGGAATTTGCCGAAACGGTTTTGGAAAAATTCATGGACATCACAGAGTCCCATATGGGAGCCTTTTATTCCGGCAATGAAAATGACAATAGCTTTTCACCCCTGGCCGCAATCGGCGTTAATCCGGAACTTTTGGAACCCTTTGACGCTTCGGCCTATGAAGGCGAATTCGGGAAAGCACTGAAGACGGGTAAACTTTCCCATATCCGGGATATCCATGAAAACACCCTGTTCAAATTAAAAACCTTTGCCGGGACCGCCATCCCCCGGGAAATTATCACCCTCCCCATTGTCGTGGAGGGGGAGGTTCGGGGTATGCTGTGCCTGGCATGCCTCAACAGCTTTTCAACGGCTGCATTAACAGCCTTGACAAAGTCGTCGATAATTGCCTTGAATACGGCATTTGCCAACCTCCTGTCCAATGACAGGACCCTGCGGCTGTCTGAAAAATTGCGGGAAAGCAACCAGGAACTTACGGCCCAACAGGAAGAACTTAAGGCCCAGGCCCAAGAGTTGCAGAAACAGTCCGAAGCGCTTCAGGCGCAGAATATCGAACTTGCCGAACAACGATTGGCAGTGGAAGAAGCCAGTCGCCTGAAAAGCCAGTTCCTTTCGAATATGAGCCATGAACTTCGAACACCGCTCAATTCTGTCATGGCCCTCTCCCGGGTCCTCATGATGCAGGCAAAAACAAAGCTCAATGATGAAGAGATAAGTTACCTGGAAATCATCGAACGGAATGGTAAAAATCTGTTAAACCTGATCAACAACATCCTGGATCTTTCCAAGATAGAGGCCGGCAAGATGGATATCCAGCCACGTCCTTTTTCCCTGGGTCAAACCCTTGATAATATCCTGGAAAGCATTGCCCCCCTTGCCGAAGAGAAGCATATCCAGATCCTAAAAAAGAATCCAAAAACCCTTCCGCTGCTTGAAAGCGATGAGATCAGAGTCTCCCAGATTCTGCAAAACCTGGTGGCTAATGCGGTAAAATTTACCGCTTCCGGAAGTGTGAGTGTAACGGTGAAAACCGGCCAGGAAAAAATACATATCCAGGTTACCGATACCGGCATAGGGATTGCGGAACAGGACCTTCCCCATATTTTTGATGAATTCCGACAGGTGGATGGCTCTTCATCCAGAAGACATGAAGGAACCGGACTTGGATTGACCATTGCCCACAAGGCCGCCCGGATGCTGGGCGGAGACATCTTTGTGACAAGCACCCTGGGAATGGGTACCACCTTCATCCTGACATTACCCCTCACCTGGCAGGGTCAGATGAACCTCCAGCAAACCATTGTAGCCAAACCGCCCAACCCAATGAAACCGGTGAAACCAAATCCCAAAACCATTCTGGTGGTGGATGATGAACCGAAAATGGCGAAGAGGATCGCAGGTTATCTGCGGGAGGAGGGCTATCATCCGGTGATCGCCACATCCGGAGAGCAAGCGCTTACGCTTGCACGAAGCGAGGCGCCCTTTGCCATTGTCCTGGATATCATCATGCCAGATATGGATGGCTGGGAAGTTCTCCAGAGTTTGAAAAAGAATTCAAAAACCCAAAATATCCCGGTGATCATTGTGTCTGTTTCCCAGGACAGGGAAACCGGGTTTGCCCTCGGCGCCATCGGCTATCTGACAAAGCCCTTGTCCAGGAATTTACTCCTCTCCGAGATCCGGAAGATCGGCCGGCCGGGAATCCGATCTGTCATGATTGTGGATGACAATGAGATCGATCGCCGCGAATTCAGGCAAATCATTGAAACGAATGGGCTGATCCCAATTATTGCCCATGACGGGGCCGCCTGCCTTGAAATGCTAATCAACCAGATTCCGGACATTCTGATTCTTGACCTGATGATGCCTGAACCCGACGGCTTTGCGGTTCTGGAGACCATCAGAAGCAATCCTAAAACAAGGGATTTACCGGTCATTGTTGCCACGGCAAAAGATCTGACAAAAGAAGACCGGGAAAGGTTGCACAATAATGTCGCATCCGTCCTGGACAAAAGTCGTGTGACACCTGAAACCCTGCTTTTGGAAATTAATCGGACTCTCAAAGACCTGGAAAATCCTTTAAAATCAAATTTCCCCGAAAATTCGGCAAGCGCACCCAGAATTCTGATGGTTGAGGACAATGAAGTTGCGATTATTCAGATCAAATCGGCTCTTACAAGTTCAGGGTATGTTGTGGACGTGACAACCGGGGGCCAGGAAGCGATAGATTATGTCTCCCATACCATTCCGGATGGTATTGTTCTGGATCTGATGATGCCTGAAATAGACGGGTTTGAGGTGCTGGAAAAAATCCGAAACAAGCCTGCCACAGCAAGGATACCGGTACTGATTCTCACCGCCAAGGATTTAACACCAGAAGATTTTAAAAGATTAAGCGCCAACAATATTCAGCAATTGGTGCACAAAGGAGACGTGGATCGGGAAGGTCTGTTATTGAAAATCGGTTCAATGATAGAGGGCAAACAGGATGCGA
>CAXHYW010000065.1:0-11027 GCA_964021475.1 uncultured Desulfobacteraceae bacterium
AACCTGCATGGAAAAACCCGTTACAAGGGAGCGCCTTGCCAAAGCATTCCAGCAGGTCCACTATTGAATTGGATTAAAAGAGCGTCATTTGACGCCCTCCCATGATTTGGGTGAAACTCTGGTCAAGAGACAAGAGCGCGGCATCTGCAATGGGCCTTAATTGCTTTTGAATATAATGATTGTAATCAAGGTCATCATGGGGCAGATCAATGGGCATGGGGCCCCTCAGTGTCATGACGTAATAAATCTCCCTAGTATCCCCTTTTCCTTTTAAAAGAAGCGCGGCCTTCACATGGGGAGGGACTATTTTGATATAGTCCTTGGGTGATTTGGTCAAACGTTTCTTATAGACCAGATCATCATCATGGACATGGTTTTTCACCTCTGAAACGATTTGCCTGATCCACTCATCTACCTCCTGGTCATGGAAAATTCTATGAAACAGCTCATATTGAAATTGTTTTGCGAACCGCGTCCAATCGGATCGGACAAATTCAAGGCCGGTAAATACCAAGTTTTCTTTATTGTTTTTCTTCACCAGCCCGACATACCGTTTCTTGGCCCCATCTCCCCCGCCGCGGATGGCAGGGAGGAAAAAACGGGTAAAGTGTTTTTCAAATTCAATTTCCAGATGGGAGGTAAGGTCGAACTCATCGGTCAGTTTTTTGGTCAAAAATTCATTAATTTTGATGGCCAGTTTTTTGGCCATACCGTCACAATCTGATAATTGAGTGTCTTTAAGCTGCACAAATACCGAATCCGTATCCCCGTATATAACTGTGTAACCTTGCTGTTCAAGAAAATCCCGGGTTGTTTTCAATATCCACTGGCCCGTACCGGTGTTCCCATAACGCCATAGAAGCTGTTCATCAGGATTTTTATGGCCTGGGAAAGGTGGGGATCACCCACTTTTTTTGCCTGGTCTCTTTTATCCAAAAGAGTTGTAATAAAATCGGGCAGCACATGTATTTGCCGTGAAAAGGAAATGTTTACAGGCGTATTGAGGGGTTGGATATCAGCCTTAAGCCGTGACAGGGGATCTATTTTAAAGGTTTGGATAATGGAAGGATAAAGGCTTTTAAAATCAAAAACTGCAATATGTTCATAAAACCCCGGATTTTTTGCAAACACCCATCCCCCGGAGCTATGCCCCTGGCTTTCAATATCCTGGACATTGGGGGCAACCAATCCCTTGCGATGAATCCTGGGAAGCATAAAATGGTCAAATGCTGCCACAGACATTCCGACTCGGTCCATGGAAAGTCCACTGATCACGGCCCGCTTAAACGTCAGATCAATCAGGCCGGTCTTCTCGAAAATATCAGAAACCAGAATGCAATCCATGAGATTATAATGGGCCAGTCCCTTTTTATCTTCCTGAAATCTGCGTTCTATTTCTGCAACCTTATCTCCTTTTTCTCCAATATCTTTTCCAGTTCCCAAAAGTTTAGTTGCCACGGTTTCCAGTCGAAAATTCTCAAATGAGTAAAAGGTATTCCTCAGGGCGGGTGGCCCGTCAATGACTATTCTTCCATTAATGTTGGCAGAGAATCTCCCTTTCTTGGTTTCTCTGATTTCAGGTGGCCCAGCATCCCTTCCCAGTGAAAAGTTCAGCCCCCAGGCCTGGTATTTTTTTGCAAGAAAAACAAGATCAAAGCCGATGACATGCCAGCCGATGATAATATCGGGGTCCAAAAGATTCATGATGTCGAGGAAGGCTATAAGCATCTCTTTTTCACAAGACATGCGAAAAAGCTTGCCGCCATTGGACATAATTTCATGATCATATCCAGGGAGAAGCTTTCCATCTGTCCTGGGAACTTTCTTGGAACCCCCTGCTTGTTTTTGGGGCGCTGTGTCATCCTTCATCAGGACAATGCCGGTTTTGATCTTTTTTCCAAAGGATTTTTCATCCAGGTTTTTGGAAACAATCTTTTCAAAAACCTGCCCCCTAAAATGAACGGCAATGGAGTATAGCTCTCCTCTTTGCCCGGTTTCTATGTCCAGGGAAAGAACTGAAAAACAAGGATGAACCTCGGCCTTGCGAATCCTGGGGTCCATGAATTTTAAAATTTTGCCGTTAGAATGACAGGGCCCTTGAAACTCACCCCCCCCCTGGATAAAACGTTCCATTAAAAATCGTTCCCCGGGACGTAAATCCGATTCAAAGGTCTTGATTCCATTTTTCTGAAGTATTTTTCGGGCTTTGTACAAGAGATTCTGACTCCTAAAATACAGAGCATCCACGGGCTTTCCATCAAAAGAAGTAAGATTTACCTGCCTGCGTTCAAACCCCAAAAAAAGATCCGGGAGAAGCGTATCCCGTTCAATGAAAAACAGGGGCCGATTTTTGACAATAATGATCTCAAAGGAACCCTGGTCACAGATCCCTGTATAGCGGAGACGATGGTTGCCTCGGCCCTCTAAATAATCGCGTGTGAGTATGTATCCCTTGTAAAACTCCATTGGTTTTCAATACCAGTTGGTAAGAGAAAAGACAAATTTTGCATTTTTTTATTGTTTTTCATTTAACATGACTTAAATCAGAGCTTATATAAATCAATCTGGACAAATCAAAATGATATCCTAATCCTTAAAGTTTACTTGCACCGGCCCTAGATCACCTCTTTCCATTAATTGACAACCTAGGCCAGACCAAGATAAGGTAGACCGATATATGGTAGACCGATATATAGTAGAGATGGATGTTGAACAGAAACGATCAGGATCAGGCATCATGCAAATACTGAATACCAAATTTCATATACCCGCACCGGATCAAGGAACTTTGATTCAAAGACAAGCCCTGCTGGAATTTATGTCCGATGCCGATGCCAAGGGACTGATAGTGATCCAGGCACCCGCAGGATTTGGAAAAACAACCTTCCTGGCCCAATGGATCGCAGCAAAAAAAAGACAGGCTGAAACCGCCTGGATCTCCCTTGAAAAAAAAGATAATTCATGGGCCCTCTTTTTTTCATGCGTCATAAAGGCCCTTCACAAAATTGACCCAAAGGCTTGCTACCCGGCAGAACAATTGCTTGAAGCAGGACAGATATCGGAACCGGAAGACCTGCTCATAACCCTCATCAATGGTCTTGAAAAATCCAGCCACAAGTTCATCCTGGCCCTGGACGATTTCCATCTTATTTCAGACAGGCGGATCCAGGATGGGATCAATTTTCTCATTGACCATCCCATTGACAACCTTTTGATCATCATCGCCACCCGGAACGCCCCTCCCCTTGGCCTTGCACGCCTGAGGATTTCAGGACGGCTCAAAGAGATCGATGAAACCCAATTGCGGTTTTCAAGGAAAGAAACCATTGATCTTATCGCCTGTTTCTTTCCTGGTTCCATGACCGATGAGAACATTGACCTGCTGACCCGACAGACCGAAGGCTGGGTGGCAGCCTTAAAACTTGCCATGCTTTCCTTTAAAGAAAATAAAGATTTTTCCCTGAACTTTGTGCCGGGTAAAAACAGGTTTATCCAGGATTACCTCATGGAAGAGGTGTTTAGTAATCTGCCCCTTTTCATGCAGGCCCTGATGACCCGTATCAGTATTTTAACCAGATTTTGCCTCCCATTGGTCGAATCTTTATCGGACAATGAGGCATTGCCCTCTCCGGGACTCAGTCCCGGACAAAGTCCTGGCCAGAACCCAGGGCAACCCCCCGGGCTCTGCCCTATTGAATTTATGCAGCGCCACCATTTGTTCCTCATTCCTCTGGATGATACCGGCCAATGGTTCAGGTTCCACCATTTATTCCAGCATTTTTTAAAAAAAGAGGTGGAAACACAAGGGGCCAAAAAATTGGCCCTTCACCACGCTGCCTTTCAATGGTTTGAAGCAAATAATTTTTTGGAAGAAGCCTTTTCCCATGGCCTTGAAGCCGGTAGGGAGGATCTGGCCGCAAGGGCCTTGGCCACCCACATCTTAGCTCTCTATGGAAAGGGCGGGGAGCAGGCCGTGATACCATTTTTCAACCAGCTCTCTGCCAAAACAATTCAGGCCATCCCCATACTGGCCTGCCATTATTATGCAATAAAAATTTTCAATGGCCAATTTGAGGTTATTGAACTCATGAAACCCCTTGTGGACGAAGCCAAAACAAAAGAAGACCAACAGTTGCTCACAGGGTTTTATATGATCTTTTTGGGATATTATTCCTTTTACCGCATCGGTGATCTTGAAGATGCAATTGAAAAAAGTCTTTTGGCCCTTGAGCTTATCCCGAAATTCTATGGGGCCATGCGGCAAATGATGAAGTTCATGCTCACACTCTGCTACAGGCTTTTGGGAAAAATTGAACCGGCCCGCCTCCTTTCTTGCCCCCGGGAGAACGATAATCTGCTCATGTCGTCATTGAGCACCATGAACCGCAGTCTCCTTGAAATGGAATTGGGCAATCTTACCGTTGCCAAAAATCTTATTCAAACCGAAATCAAAGAGATTGAACAGACTTTTGGGCGCAATATCCCCTCCTCATACGGATTTATATTCATAATCATGGCCATGATTTTCAAGGAAGAAAACCAGATGGACCCAGCAGGGAAATTTTTTTCCAAGGGGATTTCCATCATAAAAGAAACCGGATTCCCCGAGCTGATCATCATCTCCTATGGGGAATATGCTGTTTTTTTATCAGACATCAAAGAATTCAATGAAGCCCATAAGGCCGTGGACCATGCCATCGCCATTGCCCGCCTAAGTTTTTCATGGATAGAGCGTCTTCTCCTTGCCCAAAAAAGGTATATCTGGCTAAGGGAAAAAAAGCTGGATCTGGTCAGACCCTGGGCCGAATCCGTTCTTGTTGAAAAGGATATGGAAATTTCTTTTCAAGACAGCCCGGGATATCTGATACTTGCCCGGTACTATCTGGAGAAGGGTCAATGGGAAAAGGTGATCTGGATTCTGGACCCCATGATTCGTGCCGATGAGAGAGAATTTCGCAACAGCAGGTTAATGGAATGCCTGGTCTTAAAATCCAGGGCATTGATTCTGTCAGGTCAGGACCCCAAGGCCATGAATTGCCTCTCCTGGGCAATGGAACTTTCCCGGAGCCAGGGATATGTCCAACTTTTCCTCAATGAAATGCCAGGGATAAAAAACTTATTTCACACGCAAAATTTCACAGGAGGCCTGCCCCCCCATCTATCCACTGCCCTGGAAGACAACCTCAACTCAAAGGACAAACCGCGTTCTTCCAAACAGATGCTGATCCACAATTTTAAAGAAAACTTCAATTCAAGGGAACTTGATATTCTTAAACTTTTCCAACAAGGGGTATCTAATAAAGAGGCTGCCACCGCCTTGAGCCTCTCGGTGAATACAGTGCGCTGGTATGCCAGCAGGATTTTTGCAAAACTTTCGGTAAAAAGAAGGGGACAAGCCGTGACAGAGGCGGCCCGGCTGGGTCTGATCTGATCTGATCTGATTTAAAGTTGATTTAAAACAAGATAATTCACCCTTTCCATCCTTTTGGATGGTGACAATAGGTTTTACCAGAGATAAAGATAGGCCCTTTGATAAGTTTATGAGAACCTAACCTTTTGGGAGCCTGATATGGGATTAACCATCAGCAAGATCAACCTGTTTTTCGAAAACCTGCCGGATCAGCTCCGGGCAAACCGCATCTGGGTAGGACTGTTTTTTCTGTTTGCCACTGGTTTTTTAGCTTTTGGAATGAAAAATGTGGTCATTGATGAATCCCTGGCCGCCTATTTCCATGAAGATGATCCCGTAAAACAGGCCCATGATAAATTCAAAGGTATTTTCGGCGGGGATGAATATGTGTACATTGTCTACAGGGCCAGGGACAAGGATATTTTTTCAACAGCCTCTCTTACCGCCCTGAAGGGGCTGCACCATGCCCTGGCAGATTACAGACTGGATCTTACCGACAATGAAGCATCTGCCCTGGACCACATGGAAGAGATCAAGAGCCTCATCAATGTTAAATACATGGAGGCTGTTGACAATACCCTCTATTCCCGCAGCTTTATCGGAGATCGGTTGCCGGGCAACCAGCCCCCAGGAGAGAAGCTGCGGGAAGCCTATCGGCAAAAGGCACTGGACCATCCCGATTATCCGTTGATCTATTTATCCCGCAACTCCCAATACGGCGGCATTGTTATCCGAACCGATTTTAATGCAAAAAAAAAGAAGCAGATTACCGTCGACCCTGGGTCAGAAGCAAAGCCTGATGGGGGCAGTCTTTTTGATTCGGACGATTCTTTTTCCCCGGAGGATTTTTTATCCAAGGCGAGTGTGGAGGTCCAGACAGGCCCTTCAGAGATAGAGGAACTGGAACAAACCGATATCCGGGAATACCCCCGGTTCATGAAAGCCTTGCGGGCAGTGCTGGCGGATCCTGCCTATGCCGATGTGCTGGAATTTTATCCCGTGGGCAACCCCGTGCTCATGGATTTTTTCACCTCGGCGGTTATCGAAGATATGGGCCGGCTCATGTCCCTGGTCCTGGTTTTAATCGTGATCATGCTCTGGCTTCTGTTTCGGTCTTTTTCCGCCGTGGTCTGGCCCATCCTCATCGTGCTGTTTACCATTGTCTGGGTGCTGGGACTGATAGGCTGGCTCAACATACCCATGTCGGCCATGCTCCAGGTGATCATATTTTTGTCCCTGTCCGTGGGCATTGCAGATTCCGTTCACATCCTTTCGGGTTATCTTTTTTTCAGAAATAGTCAGTTGGACCATGCCCAGGCCCTCAGGGCGGTTATGAAAAAATCGGGACTGGCCTGCTTTTTAACCAGTTCCACCACCGCTGTGGGTCTATTATCCCTTACCCTGGTTCCCTTAAAGCCCATTGCCATGTTCGGCCTGTTTGCCGCCATTGCCGTACTTTTTGCCTTTGTCCTGACCATTTTTCTTCTGCCTCTCCTTCTGGATTTGTGGGCGCCGGTCTCAAAAAATCACCGGCAAGAAAAGGATCATTTCATCCAGGGGTGGCTCAAGAAAATAGAAGAGGTCGGTATCAACCGCCCCCGGGCGGTGTTGGCCCTCTTTACCCTGGCAAGCCTCATACTGTTTTACGGGCTTTTACAGCTAAAAATAGACTCCAATTTTGTTGAAATCATCAAAAAAGGCCTGCCCCTGAGAGAAGCATACATCATTGTGGATGACCACATGGGCGGCACGGGCAACATGGAGATTATGATGGATTTTAAACAGGCAGACGCCTTAAAAGATCCCCAGGTCCTCTTTGCCATGGAATCCCTCCAAAAATTCATGGAAAATGACAAAACCAGTCGAGTGGTCAGAACCTACTCCCTGGTCAATGTTGTCAAGGAATCTTTTAAAGCCCTGAACAATGATGACCCCAAAAAGTATGTCATCCCAAAGGATCCCCAGATGCTTTCCCAGGTATTGTTTCTGTTTGAGAATGCCAACCCCGAGGACCGGACACGGTTGGTATCCAACGATTATTCACAAGCGCGCATCGGACTCAATTCCATTAACGTGGGGTCCATTGAAGCCCTTGAAATCCTTGGGAACACCCAATCCTTCATAGATAAACAATTTGACCCCTTAACCCAGATTTATCCTGATTTAGAGGTGACCCTGACCGGCAACATGGCCCTTCTGGCCATCATGCTGGACTATCTTGCCTGGGCCCAGATCAAAAGTTTCGGCCTGGCCCTGGTGGTGATATCCCTGATACTCCTTGTGGTACTGGGTTCCTGGAAAGCAGGGCTTGTGGCCCTGGCCCCAAATCTGTTTCCCATCCTGACCACCTTTGGGCTCATGGGGTATCTCAAAATTCCCCTGGATGCGGATACCCTGCTGATTGCCCCCATTATCATCGGCCTGGCCGTGGATGACACCATCCATTTCATGACCCATTTCAGGATAGAAATGGAGCGGACCAAAAACATCGCAAAAGCCACTATCATCTCCATTCGGGAGGCCGGACAGGCCATTGCCTTTACCTCCATCATCCTTTCCGCAGGATTTCTGGTCTTTTTACTTTCCTTCCACAACGGGCTAAGCAATTTCGGTGTTTTTGCCGCCATTGCAGTTCTCACCGCCCTGGTATCTGATCTTTTTCTACTGCCGGCCCTCATCCGGGTCATTAACCTGAACTTTGGCCAAAGGAGTCCCCAATGAAAAACCTATCCCTAGTTATTCTTTTTCTGTGGTTGTCCCTGGCTTCCGGCCAGGCAGACGATGCCAGGCAAATCATCCAGGATGTGCTGGACCGGGACGATGGCACCACAGAAGTCTCACGGGTAACGCTTTCCACCTGTACCGTGTTAAAAAAGGACAAAAAAATCATCTGCAAATCCCCCCCCCGGGTCAAGGTTATGGACATGATTCGCAAGGACTTTGGCCCCAACGGAAAGGATCACAAAACCGTGACCATCCTGCTTAAACCTGCCGGAGAAAAAGGCATTGGATTCCTCCAGTATGATTATGAGCAAAAGGAAAAAGAGACAGACCAATGGCTCTATTTATCTGCCCTTGGCAAGGTCAAGAGAATTGTATCCGGCAATGAAAACGAACCCAAGACCGGCAGCTTTTTCGGTTCGGAACTTAGCTATGAGGACATGGAGAAAAGACACATCGATGATTATACCTATCGCATCCTTGGCAAAGAAACCTATGCAAAAAGAGTCTGTACAATAATTGAGTCTGTTCCGGTGCAAAGCCGTGCCCGAAAAAGCAATTACTCAAAATCCCTGGCCTGGGTGGATCAATCGCGAAACATCATTCTAAAAACCCTCCTCTATAATCGCCAGGGGAAAAAAGTAAAACGGATCTACCATAGGGATATCAAACCGGTTGACAATATTCTGGTACCCCACACCATTGTGATCTTCAACCTTGCCACCCACCGCCGCACCTATTTTTCCTATGACAAAATTGCCCTGAATGTAGAGGTTAAAGATGAATTTTTAAGCCAGCGAACCTTGACGGACGGCGCTTTCCGGGGAATGAACCTAAAAAAATACCAGGCCCATTTTTAAACCCATGAAATCCATGAGATGGCCTAGGCTTAACCTGGTACTCCTGGTGCCTCTGATTCTATTGGGGCTTTTGCCGGCCATCTGCCATGGCCAGAGCCAATATGATCAAGACACCCTGATGGACGTACAAGATAAGACCTGGGAATCACCATCCGAATTTGATATTGATGCGATGGAAGAGATGGATGAGCTTGAGTTCTCCCGGGAATCTAATCCGCCGGAAGAACCAGACCAAAAATCCCTTTTTACCACATTTCTGGATCAATCTGTCTGGACCCTGGGATACCGGGCCTCCCACACAACAGGCACCGACCCCAAACTGATCAACAACCATATTTACCTGAGGCAGCAGGTGGGACAGCTTTTGTCTGACACCTATTTTCTGAAGTTGGACTGGAAAGGTCGTGGCTACCCCAAAACAGATCACATGGCCGGGGCAAGGGATAAAGATATTTACCTGGAAATAGACTTAAGGGAAGCTTATGTCCAGGCAGGGTATGACAATTTTGGTATAAAAATAGGAAGCCAGATCAATGTCTGGGGAAAGGCAGACACCATGGCCGTCACCGATGTGGTCTCGCCCAGGGATGCCTCTGAGTTTATTTTTTTCAAAATAGAAGACGCGCGATTCGGGCAGTGGATGTTAAGTTCAATGGTTTATCAGGACAATTCCTCTCTATTTGTTTTCCTGAACCCCCTGCCGGGCACAGACAAAATGCCGGATGCCAACACCCATTATTTCAGACCCATCCCGGGGAAGGTTAGGTATACCCTTGTGGAGGATACCCCAAAATTTGGAGACATGGAAGCCGGCGTAAAAATCGATCACTTCTTTTCAAAAACAGACCTGTCACTGATGGCCGGCCGATTCTATGCCAATTCGCCGGTCTATGAAACCAAAGAAAATACCATTATCCATGAAACCTATCCTGCCTATACCATGATAGGAATGGCAGCCAGCCACGCCTTTGAAAGTTTTCTTGTTAAATTTGAACTGGCCTTTAAAAAGGAGTTTCCCCTCCAGGGAATGGATATCAAAATCGGGTATCTTTCAATTGAATCAGATGTTATGGATGGTGCGGCAGGAATTGAATACAATGCCAATGGCGCCTATTTTATGAGCCTTGAATTGTCCAACCGCCATATTCTTACCGACACATCCTCCCTTGTTCAGAACCGCCAGGATAGCGCCTCTTTGTATTATACCCTGACAAAAGATTTCTTTCATGAAACCCTAGCTCTTGAGTATAATTTTTATTATCACCTCCAGGAACAAAACCATTTCCATAATTTCCAGGCCACCTATGATCTCACAGATGCCATTGAAATCCAGGCCCGGTATACCCTGTTAAGGGTCACAGACACCCAGAGTCTGATGTGGGCTTACAAAGATGAGGACCGGGCAGCCATCGAGCTACGATATTCTTTTTGATCCAGCAGAGGAACCCGTTCTCCCCGGGGATAGGTGACGGAAGAACTCAGGTGATATTGGGATTCAGGGTCCATTTGATAAACCAGTCCGGATCTCCATCCTTTTCTTCCCCACAGTCCAGACAGACAATACCGGAATTTTGAAACTGGTATACCCGGATCTCTTCGGAGCCGGTGATAAGATAGGAGACAAGTTTTTCCATGAAGGGCATGTGGCCCACCACCATCCAATTGGCCTGGGCATCAATGCCAGCGGCAAAAGCCCTCACATCATCCAGGGGATTGATGCCGCGAATCGCCGCCAGAGGTGTTTTCAGCGACAGGGCCCTGTGATAGATAACAGCTGTCTGCTCCGCCCGCTTCTTGCCCGAGTGAAAAATGGTTTGAACCGGTATGCCATATCCTTTTGCCACCGGGGCGATCCTATTTGTTTCTTCAATGCCAAGATCCGAAAGACCCTTTTCAGGATCAATCGCCCTGGACACACTGACCCCGTGTTGAGCTAAAAATAAGGCCATTCTGCCACCGCCTTTAAATTTTTCTGATGAAATTTAGTCTAACGTAGAAACCCTGGCCCTCTGGGCCAGGTCAGAGTGCAGGGGCTT
>CAXHYW010000066.1:0-11020 GCA_964021475.1 uncultured Desulfobacteraceae bacterium
AATTCTTAGGTTCATAAAACATGGGCTTGATACCCATGTCTTCGAATAACTCTTCTGCGTGAGCCGTGGCAGTTTCAGGTGCATTCAGATAGGAATGATCTAAGTCCACCTGAACCGCATCATTGGAAAAATATAAAAGAAACTTATCACTTTTGGGAATATAAACCACCGGATACGCATTGATGGTTTTACAAAAATACATGGACTGAAGTAATGTTTCCCTCCCAAAGGGGGTATTTCTGAAAATGTGAAGCAATTTATAGTGCATAATGTCTCCTTTATTTACAACAATTCACTGAATATTGGTATGCATGATCAATTCCCTGCGATAGAGATCCAACACCCTGGTTTTTGCAATCATGCCCACAAATCGATCATTTTCAACCACCGGGATTCTATCCATATTATTTAACTCCATGGAATCCAATACATCCTGAAGGTCATCTTCCAAAGAAGCTGTCAAAACGTTAGTATCCATGATCTGGTTGAGAAAAACCATATCATACATTCCCGGCTCCAGAGCATACTTCCGAATGGCGCTCAATAGGATAACCCCTTTGTAATTTTGGGTTTCATCAACCACTGGGAAAAAATTTTGTTCCGACTGTTTGATGATATCAATAAATTCCCGAAAGACCATGTCTTCAGAAACCTTGGTATAATCGGTCTCAATGAGTTCATTCAGGCTCAGATCCGAAAGAATTCTGGCATCGGTCCCGGGTCGCATGAACTGCCCCCTCTCTATGAGGTCCTTTAGATAAAAAGAGGCTGGCTCAATATAATGACTCATGGTGGATGAGATGGAAGAAACCAGAATCAAGGGAAGAATGGTCTCATATCCACCCGTAATTTCGACAATCAGAAAAATACCGGTCAAAGGGGCCTGCATGACACCGCTGATGAGACCTGTCATCCCCAGAAGGGCATAGGCGCCTTCACTGGCACAGTTCACAGAAGGAATCAAAAAAAGCAAGGTTTTATGAAAGGCCACCCCGGTCAGAGCGCCCAGGAGCAGACAAGGGGCAAAAATCCCACCGGATCCCCCCCATCCAAGTGTCATGGCCGTGGCAAATATTTTGGCAAATATGGCCACAAAAGTTAGAAATATCCCCATGGAAAAAGAACCTGAAATCATGGACTGGATAAAATGGTATCCTTCCCCCAGTACCAAGGGCATAAAAGATCCGATGGCCCCAACCACACATCCCCCAACAACGGCCCGCCCCCAAAAAGGAAGGGCACTTTTTTTGGCGATACCCGCAATTTTTCTCAAAGATTTGGTAAAGAGAACAGAGATCAATGCGGTCAAAACTGCGAGGCAAAGACTGGGTATAATGTCAACTGCCATCGTGTTAAATGGCTGATGATTGAACAATACCTGTTCCGGAATAATGGCCTGACTGACCTGTGCCCCGGCCACTGCTGCGATAGCAATGGGAATGATATTAACAAATTTCCACTCCCCCAGGAGCACTTCTATGGAGAAAACAAGACCTGCCATGGGTGCATTAAAAATAGCGGCAATGGCTCCGGCGGTTCCACAACCCACTAGGGTAATCCGCTGACGATCATTCAATCTAAGTAATTTGGCGATATTGGATCCAATGGAAGACCCGCTCATGACAACAGGTGCCTCTGGCCCTGCCGATCCGCCGCTTGCAATGGTCAGAAAGCTGGATATCAATCTGGAATAACTGGATCGAAGACGAAGCAGACCGCCATATCGCGATACGGCATAGATGACCTCGGGCACCCCGTGCCCAGCCCCTTCCCGGGATATTTTTTCAAGATAAAAGGAAGAGCAAAGAGCGCCTGCTGCCGGCAATGCGAATGCCCACCAATAGTGCCTCAAGGGGTGAATCAATTCCATCACAGATTCAAGGGAGAGCCGTAACGCAACGGCTGCAAGTCCGCTACAGATACCAGCAATAGACCCGGCAACAATTAGAAGCAACCGATCATCCACCCGGAAAAGCTTATAATAAATTGCTTTATAAGTATTTTTAATGGTTTGCATTCTTTTTAAAAGGTATTCGCTGTTTGGAGTAATTCAATTTTTTCAATCAAGGCCTTTGGCTCGGGTCGGGATTTGAGAAATTGTGTAAAGGTTTTGTCCCGCAAACAAAAAGACAAGGCCGATAACAAGTGGAGATGAAATTTAAGATCCGGACATAGGATCAAAAACAGGGCCCCCACGGGTTGTTGGTCCATGGCTTGATACTCCACATGATTTTCAAGAAAGCAGACGGCCACCAGGGGTTCTTTTAGATAGCCCAATGGGACCCTGGGATGGGGAATGGCAATACCGTTGCCAATCCCGGTAGAAAGTGCCTGTTCCCGTTCGATCAAGCGATCAAGAAGATCTGCTTTAAACTCATCTGGAACACTTGAAATCATTCCCAAACAAGCTTTTAAAACACTTTCCACATCATCTCCCGGGATATCAAAATACAACCCGCCGTTTTGAACAGCTTTGGATAAAGAAATCAAAGGGTCGGTTTTTTTTTCAGGTAAACTTTGTGTTTCAAGATTCAGGGAAAGGTTGTGTTTGGATGCCCATTTTTTCAAATCACTGGCACGAAAACGATAGGCCGCTCCCATTTGGGAAACCGGCAGTTTCCCCTGGCGGATCCACCGTTCAATGGTCTGTTGTTCCACTCCCAGATGTTTTGATAATTCAGAAACTGAGAGCACCATTTCTTTTTTAGTTCCCTTAATAATAGCCAATTTAGAATAAACCCCTATTGTTTTGTAAAACCGCATGAATTAAGTTTTTATTTCAAACATACATTTGGTTCAATGGGGATGCGCTTCCAGAGAAAGTCCGGGAAAGATCAGGTCGGAAAGATCAGGTTGGGCTGGTCAGGTCGGTCTGGTTCTTTGTATCGGTCACATCATCTGCTGAACATTGTATGAAATCACATAAACCATTCAATTCATAAATATTTATGCCTTTTATAGACCAAACTTGCTTGAATGACAACCCATAAGTTTGTAACCTTATGAAGGGTTAAAGGGCCATCTGGTCTTTTTTTTAATATTTTCGTCTCATAACGTCCTATAACGTTTCATTTTTATAATCTAAACCACTTCTCGTTGACAAATCAAAAATGCTCATATATTTACTTTAACCTGTATTATGAGGCTCACATAATTTTGACTTAAATAGAACAAAGCCGGAGTGCTGTTGTTCTAAAGTATATAATAAGGATGCTAAGAAATTAATTTTAATTTGGGAGAACAAGATGGTAAGTAAATTATTTCCTTTTTTGTTGTGGTTTAAGGACTATAACAAAGATAAACTAAGCGCGGATGTTATTGCCGGAATTACAGTGGCCATGGTATTGATCCCTCAATCCATGGCATATGCACAATTAGCGGGGCTCCCTCCCTATTACGGCCTCTATGCTGCATTTTTACCCCCCATGGTGGCATCCTTGTTCGGATCAAGCCGCCAGCTGGCCACGGGCCCTGTTGCAGTGGTTTCATTGATGTCGGCAGCCTCCCTGGAACCCCTGGCAACGGCCGGTGGTCCTGAGTTTATTGCCTATTCCATCATCCTGGCCTTGACCGTGGGGTGCTTCCAGCTTTTCCTGGGTGTTTTTAAACTGGGGTTGGTGGTAAACCTTTTATCCCATCCCGTGGTCAACGGATTTACCAATGCCGCGGCCATCGTCATTGCATCCTCCCAGTTTTCAAAGCTATTCGGGGTTTATGTTGACAAGTCGCCCCACCATTACCAGACAATCATCAATGTCTGCAAATCCGCCTTCCACTACACCCATCTTCCCACCCTGGGCTTGGGGGTCCTGGCCATTGCCATCATGGTGATTTGTAAAAAGGTCAATCCCAAAATCCCTAATGTACTGGTGGCGGTGGCGGTCACCATATTAATTTCCAAGTTTACCGGTTTTAACAATGACCAATTTATCCCTCTTGAAAACATCAGGGATAATCAGGTTGTCCAAAGCATTCATGCATTCAACGCCGATGTCGACAAGATAAAAGAACTGGGAACCCACAGGGCAAACCTGAACAATGAATTAAAAGAGATTACAGCAGCCGCCAAGGAACATGGCATTCACATTGCTTCGGAAAAACAGCTGGATGTTGAACATGACCTTGCCCTGACCAATGCCAAAATCGACAAGACAAAAGGGGCGGCCCATATCAAGCGGGAAAATCTGCGGCTGGTCCATTTTCTCACTGAAAAAAACACCAATGGAACCCCCGTTTTTTATACCGAAGCCACACTTCCTGAAACCTTTGAAACAGATGGGGCAAACTGGCGGATCAAAATCTCAAATAAACCATTGAACCTGGAAAGCCTTACCATGATCGGTGCAGGGGCTGTTGTGGGGAATATTCCCAAGGGCCTAAAGGTCAGTATCCCCAAAGCCCCTGAAAACACCACCTATTTCGGGGCATTTATCCAATTGTTTCCCGTTGCCGTTATCATATCCCTTCTGGGGTTCATGGAAGCCATTGCCATTGCCAAATCCATGGCAGCTAAAACCGGACAGAAACTTGATCCCAACCAGGAACTGATCGGCCAGGGACTTGCCAACATCGTCGGCTCCTTCGGCCAGAGTTATGCCGTATCCGGATCTTTTTCCAGATCTGCCGTCAATCTCCAGGCCAATGCCGTCACCGGGGTGTCATCGGTTGTGACCAGTATCATGGTTGCCATTACCCTGCTGTTTTTAACCCCGCTTCTTTTTCATCTGCCCCAATCGGTTCTGGCGGCGGTGATCATGATGGCGGTTATCGGACTTATTAATACCAACGGGTTTGTTCATGCCTGGAAGGCCAAACGGTCCGATGGAATCATCTCGATTATCGCCTTTGTTTCCACCCTTTATTTTGCCCCTCATCTTGAGGAAGGCATCATGGTAGGAGTGGCCCTTACATTTGCACTTTTCATTTACAAACACCTTCGCCCCCGGGTGGCACTGCTTTCAAAAGCCAAGGACGATACCTTGAGAGACGCCGTAAGTGCTGGTCTCAAAGAATGTGACCACATTGCCGTGGTCCGGTTTGATGGATCCCTTATCTTTACCAATGCCACCTACCTTGAAGACAAGGTGCTGCAATATATTGCGGAAAAACCGGACCTTCTCCATGTGCTCATTGCATCCAAGGGCATCAATGACATTGATGCCTCGGGTGAAGATGCCCTTTCCATTTTGATTGATACGGTCAGGAACTCAGGCCGGGAAATCTCCTTTTGCGGGTTGAAAGAAGAAGTCCTTGCGGTCATGAAAAGAACCCATCTCATTGACAAGCTGGGCCGTGAAAATGTGTATGTTAATACACGGGCTGCCCTGGAGTCCATCTATCAACAGATCCATTCCAAGGGCGATTGCGGTGATTGCCCGCTGAAAAACTATATGCCAGCCCAAATCAGGGGCTGATCGGTAAACCTTAATTTTGGTTTTCAATAAAAAAAGTCATTCCGGGATATTATTATCCCGGAATGACTTTTTTTTATAATGAAAATGTATGAATTTCAGGGAAATTAATGATGGGAAAGGTAATGGTAAAACATGAACCGCTGCCCTCCTCGCTTTTGGCGGTGAGGGTTCCGCCGTGCTTGGCGATAATCCCCTGGGATACGCTTAATCCAAGACCCGTACCCTTGCCTTTGGATTTTGTGGTAAAAAACGGATCAAAAATAGAGGTCAGAATATGCTTTGGAATCCCTTGCCCATAATCGATCACACGCACCTTTACGAAATCTCCTGTTTCCTTGAGGGTGGCAATTACCTGTATTTTATTTCCTTTTTTTGATGCATCCAGGGCGTTCAAAAGCAGGTTAACAAAAACCTGCTGAACTTTCTGAGCATCCCCATGTATCTTTGGAAAATTTTCAGTAAACTGAAGATCAACCTGAATACCTGAAAGTCGAATCTGATTTTCCAAAAGATGCAGGGTGTCTTTGAGCAAAACAGCCAGGTCAACAGGCTCCATGGTAGACGTACTCTCCCTTGCAAAATCCAGAAGATTACGAATGATTTTTTTGGATCGATCTGTCTCTGCAACCACATCATTGAGCATCTCAAGTATCTCCGCCTCCGAAAGATCATGATAATCTTCCAGTAGCACGTGAACCGTCAGCATGATATTGTTCAGCGGATTATTAATTTCATGGGCCACGCCTGCGGTCAGTGTTCCGATGGCTTTCATTTTATGGGTCTGAATCAGAACGGCTTCACGCAGGTCAATCTCTTTGATCATTTCATTAATGGCAACGGCAAGATCGGTGAATTCGTCACGGATCTTGCGCTGGGGAAGGATGGGTCGAAAATCCCCCAACGCAATTCGTTTGGCATAGCTTGCAAACCGGTTGAGGGTTGAATAAAGCCTACTCACAAGCAGGTAGGTATTGATGGCAAGAAACACCAACAACCCCAGGATAGAATAGAGATAAATCTGACGGGACCGTTTCAGTGCTTTTCCAAGGGTCTTTTTTTCAAGGGCTATCATGGTATGGGCAGAGGTCAATATTTCTTTGCCGTAACCTCTTAATTTCAATTCGGTTTCTTTTGAAAAAGAGGTGGCATGAAAATCGGTTTTCTGCTGTTCCCCCTGATACAATTGTTCAAGAAGGGTTTTATAGGCACCGATTTTGGTAAAAATTTCCTGGCGAGCCCACTGGCCGCCCAAAAGTTCTGAGAACTCTTCTGATTCTGTGATAAAAATAGTTTCTGCCAGTTGAATGTTTTCTATGGCATCATCAAGATTGGTACCGTATAAAAAATAGTTTTTTTCATACCGCCTTGCCTGTTGAACCTCCGAGGAAAAATCATTCACAAATTCCAGAAAATTCAACCGTTTTTCCACTTGGTTATTGTTCAGTGTCAGTACCAAAACCAGAACCAGAGCAAACAAAAACACCAATACATTCCCCAGGAAGATCTGTTTTCTTACGCTAAAATGCCGGCGGGATAAAAGGGTCTTCTGGGCAGCATCGATATCTGCCATGTGATCATACACGGCTTGGACGGTATCTTTGGATTCATTTTTTTCCCCCAAAATAGTGGCAGATGTTTGGGGCATGTTTCTATCCGCTTACCGAGTTGTAATCAAATTGTATTGAAGATCCCAAGGATTTGGCGGCCTTTGCAATAACCGCTCTCAAATCATCAGGTTTAAACGGTTTTGCAATAAAATCAAAGGCTCCCTTTTCCATGGATTCCCTTGCAAGGGAAATCATGGCATAGCCTGTAATCATAATAATTTTGGTTCTGGGGTATTTTTTGTGCACCAGATCCAATATCTGCATCCCGTCCATGCCATCCATATAAATATCGGTCACCACAATATCAAACTCTTTTTCGGAAATTCGTTTCACGGCAAGGGCGGGGTCTTGAAACACCTCCACCTTGCAGCCGATTTTCCCAAGGGCAGGTTTCAGACGTTTTCCAACGATGGCTTCATCGTCTAATAAAAGAATTTCCAGGGGTTTGGACATTATAGCCTCCTTTGTCTTGTTTGTGTTTCCTATCATGCCTTTTCCAAACGATCAATGCATAAAAGCCGCATAACTTAGACCTAAATCACCGACAACTCATGGCAGCCTCGGTCATTATATCCTTATTCCAGTGAACCTCCAGATATCCAACTCCTTTGACATGGCCGACAATTTCTTTGACCTTCTCGATCTTTTTTAAGCGTTCCCGTTTCACGGAACTGGTTGTCACAACAACCGTACCATTTTGTGCCTGGACATGGATATCAGTCAGTGATTTCAATAGCTGATTTTTCACCCTGGCTGCAAGGGCCTGGTCCTTCAAATTTTTAGTGGAATAGGTCATGGCCTTGAACCTTTGGTATCCCAGTGTCGTTGTGAGCGTATTGACAACCTCATCAGTCTGGATTTGATCCAGGTTTATCACCATATCATACAGTCCCGGATCTGCCTCTTTTCTGTTAAAAGCGGCCATGGACCACCTTTCCCTGTTTCGTTGCTGACGGACAATCTCTTTTTTGTGTCTATCCTTTTTGTGTCTATCCGATTGAGAAATTGAATCATGCCCGCCAATGAGTCGAACCTTCAGGACATGGGAGATGACCATCACATAAAGATGTGCTGAAAGCCCCCAGCAGACACACCCATCTTCCACAAGCTGTTCCAAAACTTCCAGTTCAACGCAGGACAGAGAATAATGCCACCATTTTTCCGACATTCGTTTCAAAATGGAAGGGGTGCTGCCCATAGCGTTCCCTAACTTTTTTCTTTCAAGGATGTGTTTATCGGCAATCCTATTTAAAAATTGTTCGTTAAGCGTGGTGTAGGAAAGTTTTTGGGCTATTTTTTCTGCGATTTCTCGCTCACGTTCCTTGTTTTCCGATGACAAAATCAGTACAGGCATGGGTTTCTCCTTTTATTTAAGGGTGTTAAACGGCATGGACAGGCACCGGTACGCCCGTATGCACCTCAAGGTTATGGATGCCGATCTGTTCTTTTTGCGCTGCCAGAATTTTTTTAAATTTAACCGTATAAGCTTCTTTTTGCGCGGCATAAACCAATAGGTTCCCATATTCACAAGTCACGCCAACCCCGGGAAAACTCTCAACCAGCGATGCCTTTACATGGCAGGCAAAAGATAAATCCCGGGCTTGTCTAATATGGTCGCTGGTCGATTCAAATGCTTTTCTGGCAGCGCTCTGACAAATAAATTCAACGGCATCTTCTTTGGAAAGCTTGTCAATGCAGATCACCAAATCGTAAAGAGACGCGTCGTTGGGGTCTGCGTGGTATATTTTTTTTGTCCATTTTCTGCGCTGGGCATCATCTTCCATTATCCTTGCCCTGGCCTTTTGCTCAGTAAACCCCTCTCTCATTTTCCTTATCACACGACTTTCCAGGTTCGCCGTGATTCTGACCTTAAGGGCATGGGGGAGACGATTTAAGAGCAGGTGCCCGGCCAAACCATGATAAACAATATTTCCGCCGGCTACCATCTCGGTCAAGGTTGACCGGATATAGGCCAGATAAATTGCCTTGGTGTGGCTGTACCCCTCAAAAACGCCCGGTGCATCATGAATTGCCTTTTCCAAGGTTTTCTGGGGAATATCAAACCTGTCGCTTGTTTTAAAAAGCAAATCCCGGCTGAAAAGACCATATTTCAGTTTTTGGGCCACCTGTTCCGCCACTGCTTTTCCCATGGAGTATGATCCACGGGAGATGGTAATAATCGCCATTTTTAACCTTCCTTTCGTTAAACACCATAAAACAGATAAATCATGGTAATCATAACTACCAGAAAAAGAATGCTCACCAGAGATCCCGCCTTGATAAAGTCGATGGTCCGATATCGACCCGGCCCCATGTAAAGAGCATTTACCTGGTGGGTGGGAAGGACAAAGGAATTGCTCGTGGCAAGCCCCACCACCAATGCCGCCATTCTCGGATCTGTACCGGCCGCCAGGGCCATGTTCACCACAAGGGGAACCAGCAAAACTGTGGCCCCCACATTGGAAATCACCAGGGTAAACAGGGTGGAAAGAATCCCGATCACCGTCAGCAGAACAATGGGTTGTACATCCCCGATGATGTTAAGGATGGAAGCCGCTATCCATGCCGCCGTGCCGGTTTTTTGGGTGGCAATGCCCAAGGGGATCAAACCTGCCAGCAAAAATATGGTTCGCCAGTCAACAGACTGATAGGCCTCATCTATGCTTAACACTTTTGTGATCACCATCCCAAGCGCCCCTGTCATCAACGCGACGGACAACTGAATATCAAATCCCATGATCATTACCAGGGACAGGACCAGCCAGCCACCTGCCCATAACGCCTTTTCCGGCCGCATATCTTCTAAATCAGAAGGCAGACTGAACAGCAGCCCTCCCTCCTGGTGCAAGGCTTCCAACCTTTTCCATGTTCCGTAAAAACAGATGACATCCCCGGTCTTAAGGAGGATATCATCCAGTTTTGCTTTGTAAACATTCTCCTGACGGTGTATGGACAGCGGGGTCACTCTAAACCGGTCATTAAAATTGTTCTTTCCCATGGACCTGCCTGAAAACTGGGACCGGGGGGAAACAACCGCTTCCACCATCCCGGAAGTCTCTGTTTCAAACTCTTTGCCATAGCATTCAATGCTCTCTTTGAGATGCATCTCTTCGGCAGCTGCCAATCGTTGCACATCCCTTTTCTCTCCCCATACCACCAGATCTACTTTGGATCGGATTTCGGTATCCGGAGAAGGGGACAGGATTTTATAATCAGGGGGCTCGGTCAAAGCAAGAATACTGACCAGATAGCGACGGTGGAGATCATCAACCCTTACCGTATCCCGATAATCGGTATAGTTATCGGAAGTGGTTAATTCATAAAAACAATAATTATCTGTTCCCGGGTCATCCCAAGAGTCCAAGGCACATGTCTGCTCGGGCGCCTGATCGTCAGCCACCTCCCCCTGGGGAAGAATAAATTTTCCTAGGAAAATAAAACACAGGATCCCGCTCACTACCAGGGCCAGGCCGATGGGGGTGACGTCAAACAGACCAAAGGGCTCCAGATTAAAGGGCAATAAAAGATCGTTTAGAAGAATCAGGGGAGAACAACCGACCAGGGTAATGGTCCCCCCGAGAATGGCACTGAACCCAACCGGCATCAACAAGCGGCCCAAAGGAATTTTTTGCACCTTGCTGATTCGTTGGATGGCTGGCAAAAAAAGCGCGGCGGCACCGATGTTCTGCATAAAACTTGAAATCACGGCCACCGTAAATGAAATGGCCACAATAATACGCGAAGTACTATTGCCAGCAACCGCCAGAACCGGTTTTACCAGTTTATTGATCATTCCGGTCTTGTCAAGGCCTGCGCCGATAATAATAACGGCTATAATGGAAACCACCGCATTGGAACTGAGACCCACAAACGCCTCTTTAGGAGTTACAAGGCCAAGAAGGGGCAGACATACCATCATAAGGATTGCCACCACATCGACCCTTACCCACTCCACAATAAAAAGGAAAATTGCCACCCCTATCATCACCATTACCATCA
>CAXHYW010000067.1:0-11010 GCA_964021475.1 uncultured Desulfobacteraceae bacterium
TGATGCCTGGACCTTGGTTTCCCGGAATGGTCCGAGCCGGGAGTTGTTACAAAAGCCAAATGGGGTGCCAAATGGTCAAATGGCAAATGGGGTCGGACCAAGCAAACTTGTATAACACACTGTTAATAAACGGAAATTTAATTCAAAACTCTCAAAAACAGCTCTTAGCGGCCTCGTTTTGACCCCGAAATGGGCCTTTTAAGGATTTTTTAATAATTGGAACTGATATAAACCACTAAAATGGCTCGTGCTAATCGACATTTTTTATCTGGATATGCTTGGCATATAACTCACCGGTGCCATAAAAAAGAATTTTTGTTCATAGGGAACCTGAACCTGGGGTCGGACCAAGCTACATCCCATATTCATAGGTATTCTCCCAGGATAAAATCAGTGTAAGTACGCCAGGTTTTTTTGGTCTAACCAGAAATGATGAGGAGATACTATGGGAGAAAGTAGCCGGTTTTCAGCATAAAGATGGAATTATTTGGGATACCATTTGGATCGAAACTCGCGGCCAAACTGCAGCGAGTATTTGGGGATTAAAAAAAGAAGATGCAATGAGAATAAAAGGCTTGCTACAAAACCTTGAAAAACAGATGTTCATAACCCAATCATTGAACGGGAGCGCGAGAAGCACAGTAGCCTTTTCATAGCTCTTTAGCGCGGCCCGTTAGCTCAACCGTTATACAACAAGGTAAATATGGAACTAATTTTATTTTTAATAATAGGGTCTCTAATTTCAAAGTTTGTTAAGAAAAATTTTAAGAAAAAAAGACCCAACATAGAATATTCTATATAATAACAGACTATTGCGAGTGGCGGTTGACCGCCACTGCCCCAAAAACAGACACCTTGCATGACTGAAACTGAAGGCGTGGGGCCCTTGATTATTGACTTATAGATTTCAAACAAAGAAAATGCTGACGGATAAACCGCAGATTTTCATGTTAATATAAAGGTATGTGTTGTGTTAATGGCTTTTTCAGCCACTTTTCAGGGAAGAAATATTGAGAAAAATCCCTGATAAAATTCGGTCATAATTTTACGGGAAGGATTATCTCAACCTTTATACTTGACCCTTTCAGCGCCTTGTCCTAATATTAATTTTTTGTAAAGTAGCACATCCAGATGAAACAATTAAAACATACCACAAGAATAGGCCCGTTCATGGAAAAAACAACAATCCACCTGAATTTCATTTCTGAAATGAAAAAAACAGAACACCATATCCATCTGGAAGGATCTGTAAAACTCAAAACCCTTAAGAAGATTGCCAGGCGAAAAGAGATGGCACTGCCTGGAAATGACTTTTACCCCAAAGACGGTTATCCGGATTTTGAAAGCTTTACCCTGGTGTTTGACAGGGTGCTGGCCCATTTTACAACCCGGGAAGATTTTTTTGACCTTGGGTACGATTTTGCCGAAGGTCAGGCCAGTCAGAATATCATATACACAGAGGCCTTTCTCATGCCCCAGGTCCATGAGATGATGGGCCGGGATCTCAAAGAGATACTCACAGGGTTGGAACAGGGACTCGCCAAAGGGGAAAAGGACTTTGGCGCTACCATCCGTCTTGTTTATTCCATTTCCAGAATGGCAGGGAGCAAGGCTGCCTGGACAACCCTGGACTATATTGACCGATACCCCAACACCAGGGTTGTGGGTATAGACCTGGCTGGAATGGAGGTGCCGGATTCCATTCTCCCTTTTAAAGAACCCTTTGAGACCGCACGGCAGATGGGACTGACAACTACCGCCCATGCAGGAGAATTCTCAGGAGCAGATCATGTAAGCCAGACCCTGGATATACTCAAACCTTCCCGCATTGGTCACGGTATCGGATGCCGGGGGGATGAAACCCTGATCCGCAGACTGGTTGAGGAAAACATTCCCCTTGACATATCCCTGTCCTCCAATGTCCTTTTAAAGGCAGTTACATGCCTTGAAGACCATCCTGTTCGCTCTCTTTTCGACCAGGGGGTGTCCATTTCGTTGAACACGGATGATCCGGCATTGTTCAACACCAGCCTTGTGGATGAATATGAAATTTTGAGCAGCCGATTTGCTTTTACCCCCGAAGAAATCTCCCGGTTAGCAGGAAATGCCCTTGTTTTCAAAACACTCCCATAAAAAATCAGATAAAACTTGAGGATAAAAAAATGAGTAAACACCCGGTTCTGACCCTTACAGCAGACCATTCCCTTTTGCCGGTAGCTGCCTCCTTTGTTGAGAGCACCTGCAAAAGTTCCGGGTTTGGTCAAAAAGAAACAATGGCCTTGATGTTTGCAGCAGAAGAGATCTTTACCTATCTGAGCCAATTCAACAAAGGGGTTGTGATGATCTTAAGCTGCCAGCCCAAAGCATATCAGATGGAGTTGACCCTCAAATTTGATGCACAGACCTTTAATTTAAGGGCCTTTAACCTGACATCAAGTGTGGATGTGACAGATGAATCCTCCCTGGATGTTATGGGGTTGATCATTGCAAGCAAGATGGTGGACCGGTTTTTTATGGAGCAGTCAGGCAGCAACATACAAATTACTTTTATCAAATACCGGGATTATGGAAAAACTGCCCAATGCACCTATACACCCGATCAGTTGACCCAGCCGGTTGTCACCCGGGCAGATACCATGGAAACCCTTGTGATCACCCAAATGATCCATGAATCAGAATCTGACCTCCCCTTTGAATTAACCCTGCCCCCCATGGCTTCAGATATGCAGGCCGAAGGCGACTTAAACGCTCTGGCTCTCAAGGACAAACAGGGTACCATTGCAGGCGGTCTTTTCTGGAAAAGGCTCAGCCAGAACACGGTTGAGATCATGGGCCCTTTTGTCTACGGTCAGGATCAGCCCGGTCCACTGGGGGAAGCCCTGGTTGAAAAATGCCTGGAAACCATTGGCAAAGAAAGGGTTACAGGGGTTCTCTGCCGACACTACGGGACAATGATCCCGGAACACTGCTTTGAAGTCATCGGCCATTTTGCCGGACAAAAGGTCTATTTCAGACAGATGCAGGAAGATACAGGAGCGGCAGTCTGGCTGCACCCCTCGCTGGAAAAAGAAATCAAGCAGCAATATGAATCATTATTCCTGCCCAGAAATATTATCGCCATTGCCCAGGACCAGCACCCGTCCAATCCCTATTCGGTTATATCCACTGAATTGAACCGTTCTATCAACAGAGTGGTGATGCACCCGCTTGTTATGGGGCAGGATGCCTTAAAGAACCTTGAAAGTCACCTAAAATTGTTTCAGTCGGAAGGTTATACGGATATGGACTTCGAGCTTGATCTTGGGCAAAGCGACCAGGGCGGCTGGGTGCCGGCCCTCATTAAAACAGGGTTTGCCCCGGAACTGCTGCTGCCCTATGGCGGAAAAGGTGATCTCCTTATCATGACCTGCAGCATCCGGAATAAGGCGGACAATTAAAATGACAGATTTTTGCGTGGATCATCTCATACCGGATCATATTGCCGCCTTTGAACTCTATATCCCGTCAAAACCAGATAGTGAGCTTGAAAAGCTATACCAGTGTGACCGGATCTTAAGGCTAAATAACAATGAGAACCCGCTGGGACCGCCCCCGGAAGCCAGGAAAATCCTGGAACAATTCCCCCCGGCAAAAGCAGCTGTTTACCCCAGCGGAGACGCCTGGTACCTCCGTCAGAAACTGGCTCAAAAACATGACAAGGATCCGGACCAGTTTATTGTGGGCAACGGGGCCAATGAACTCATCTCCTTTGTCATCCAGGCGTTCTGTCAGAAAGGGGACAATATCATCACAGCAGACAAAACCTTTGCTGTGTATGAATGGGTAGCCAAATTCTCAGGGTTTGAAGCCCGGCTTATTCCCTTAAAAGATTTTGGATTTGACCCGGAGGGCATGATTGGTGCTATTGACCGGCGGACAAAAATTCTTTTCGTCTGTAATCCGAACAATCCAACCGGTACCTATTGGAATGAAACTATATTTCGTGCCTTTATGTCAGCTGTGAACGGAGAAAAAATAGTGGTGCTTGACGAGGCCTATTTTGAATTTGTGGAAAAAGAAGATTTTCCCGACGGAATGAGGCTCATGGCAGAATACCCCAACCTGGTGGTATTCAGAACCTTTTCCAAAATGTACGGCCTGGCCGGGCTGCGCATCGGGTATCTGGCAGGCTCCCTAAGGGTGGTGGATGTGATTCGCAGGACCTGTGTGGTCTACTCCGTGAACACCATTGCCCAGGATGCCGCATTAAAGGCCATTGACGATGAGAATCACATTTTAAGAACCCGGCGCTGTATGGCTTTGGCAAGGACCTATCTGAAAACAGAGCTGACCCGTCTCAGGCTGCCCCATATTATCGGAGAAGCCTCCTATGTCATGATAAAATTGCCCATGAGTGACAGTCTGGCCTACAGAAAACTTATGGCCAAAGGCATCATGATCCGTTCCATGACAGGCTTTCGATTTCCCAATTATATAAGGGTCTCCCTGTCAACGATGGAAATGATGGAAGCCTTTATCAAAGCCGTGTCTGAAATATTGTAAGCGTAAGTAAACACAGAAAAAAAGAGGTGCAAATGAAAACCCGCCAAGATGTTATCCATCATTTAAAACAACATTTTACCCCCCCTAAACTCGGGCAGACGGTAGCGGTGGATTTTTTCAAACCCGAAGATGCCATGGGCGTTGTCTCCACTTGTTATGCCGTGTATGGCGCTGGCTATCCGGTTGATACCTATTATCTGCCGGAAAAACTGGCGGAGGAAAATGCAAAGGGTAACATCCACAGTGTGGTTGTCAGGACCCAAAATAATGAGGTGGTCGGCCACGGTGCGCTTTTCCACAGTTCTTCCCCTTTCAAGGGGATGTATGAAGCCGGCCAGTATATTATCCAGAAGGCATACCGGGGGGGCGGTACAGCGTTGAACATCAACCACTATGTAACCAGGCGCTGCCCTGAAAAATACGATGTTGAGGCCATGTACGGGGAACCTGTCACCAACCACACCATTACCCAGAAGATGGGCCAGGATGAAGGCTGGGTTGAGACCGCACTGGAAATGGATCTCATGCCGGCCCAGGCCTATGCCTCAGACGAAACCGTCAAAGGAAGGGTCGCAACCCTGCTGACCTTTAACATTCGTAAAGACCGGCCCCACACCCTTTATCTGCCCCAGGTCTATGCAGATCGGATCAAACAGGATCTTACCCAGCTCTCCTTTGACCGGAAACTTTCAGCCCCCCGGACAGAAACACCTGAACTGAAAAAGAGCCGGACCCTGCCGGAGTTTTTTGAGTTTGCCGGTGTCGGGCGACTTCAGGTCTTGAAAATGGGCAAAGATATCAATGCGGTTATCCAGGCCTTTGAGAATGAAATCCAGGAACAACACTATCATGTTGCCCAGGTTTTCCTCCCCCTGGACCAGCCCTTGATCCAGAAGACCTGTATGGAACTGAATAAAAACGGATTTTTCTATGGCGGATACCTGCCCAGATGGTTTGATTCAGATGGTATTCTCTTGCAGAAAATTTATGGAAGGCCAAATTTTGAAGATCCCAAACTATATTCTGAAAAGGCAAAGCAATTGATGGACTATATAAAGAAGGATTGGCAGCGGGTTTCCTGACTCACCCTTTTTTCCAAAGGGGAATCATCAGACACGCCGCCAGGAAGGCTGCGGCAGCACAGCCCATCAGTATGGACTTGGGGCCTGCGCCATTTGCCACTGCCAGCCCCCCTGCAATGGGACCCAGAAAAAAACCGGCATCCACCATCTCCATCATCAAATTTGTATTCAGCCCACGATATTCCGGTTCTGACACCATAAACATCAAGCCGTTCAACAAAGGGGTGGCCCCTCCCACTCCCAGTCCATAAAGTACGGCAATCCCATAAAACTGCCCGTTGGAAGTTACTTGGCCCAGAAAAAAGAGACTGATGGAGAACACTCCCAAACTTATGAGAATCAGGGCAGCTTTATTAAATTTGTCAAACAAAGGGCCCATAACAATTCTGGAGACAATCATCACCAGGGTGGACACCGTAAAAAAAAGACCGGCATCCCCCATCCCCATTGTCCCTGAGAATGTCTTTAAAAAGAAAAAGACAAGGGAGAATGCAGAGAAAACAAGGCCATTGGCCAAAAGAAGGGCCAGGATGCTGCCCTGTCTCAAATTGATCCAGATTTGTCCCTTTGGCGATACAGGTTCCCTTTCCTGACCCGGGACTGGGTAATGTGATTTTACAATTTTATTCAAAGGGATGAGCAAAATGGCAGAGCCAGCCAGAATAAGCCCTGTATAAAAATATACCTGGGATTGATGAAGCTGGGTAAATCCTTTTTCAATTATCAGAGGAACAACCGCATAGGGCAGCAGGGTCATAATGGATACAAGACCAAAGCCTTGACCGCTTTTTTCCTTGGGCATGACAGCCACAAGCAAAGTGATGCTCGCAGAAACCAGGAGCACATAGGCAGTACCATGGATGATCCTAAGGGGAAAAAAACCTGCAAGAGTCTGGACTCGGCTGTACAAAAAGAGACAGGCAACAGCTGTCCCCAGCCCCAAGGCCATTGCCATTACGGCATTTTTAATTTCTAACCTGGAACTGATAAAGGGTCTGAGGATCAAAGCACTTACCGGCAACAGACCAATGAGAACCCCCCGCCAATGCTTTGAAATGTCTAAGGTGCCAAGATAATCATAGAAACTGTAAAAGACAGCCAGGTTACAAAAAGCAAACAATATAAAAATATTCAGGACTATAAACCCCGGATTCAAAAGGCGTTGCTCAGATTTCATTTATCATCCCCTTTTTTTTATCCGCACGGGTTCCTCTCCTGCGGTTTTTATCCTGCCAAGAACTCAAAATTCACACGACCATCGGTCTTCTTAAACCAGATTAAATGAAAAATCAACAAGGTGGTTGATTATGGGTCCCTCTAACAATAGCCAAATTCCGGGATTTGTTGAAATAGTATCCATAATACCAAACCGTCTGCTCATACCTTCAGGCTGCCTACCCTGAAGGGCAGGCCTAAACATCAAAATTATGTGTTATCGTTTGGGCCATGGCGAAACCGGAATATCCCTTAACCAAAACATGCTGACGGACAAGCCGCAGATGTTTGCGTTGAACAAAACCGCTTCGCGGAGGAAGAGCACCTCGACGCAAGTATTTAATATTTAAGTAGATCATTATAAAACCCCTTTATATTTACCCTCTATTGTTTCATCCTCTCCTGAATGTTAACCCATAAATTCAGGAGAAAAAATGACCGACTTAAGAAAAGCATTTGTTCGCCAACTGACTCTTCAAAGGGTTTCCCCCAAAACACATATCGCTTATATTGGTGCGGTAAAGGGTTTGGCAAAATATCATCGTATAAGCCCGGATAAATTAACTGATGTTCAAATCCAGGATTATTTTTTTTATCTTCTTGATGAGCGCAGCTATGCATGGAGCACATGTAATGTTAAATTTTGCGGAATAAAATCTTTTTATAAAAGTGTCCTGGGCAGGGATATAGAAGTGATTATTCCACCCCGGCCAAGGATAAAGAAACTTCCTCACATTTTAAGTCAAGAGCAAGTATGGACACTGCTTCAATCATGCGAGAATATGAAGCACCGGATTATTCTGCTTTGTGCATACAGTGCAGGCCTCCGGGTGAGCGAAGCCGTCATCCTCAAGCCGGAACATATAGACCGGCACCGTATGACTATCCGTGTTGAGCAGGGCAAAGGCAGGAAAGACAGGGAAACAATTCTTTCCGATTTTTTTTTAACAGAACTTGAAACCTATTGGCGTGGTTATCGGCCGGGAAAGTGGTTATTTTTTGGCAATGACAAATCAAAATCCATTCCTGTCGAATCAGCTCAAAAAATCTATTACAATGCCAAAAAGAAAGCCGGGATTAATAAAGGGAAAGGGATTCATACCCTTCGTCATTATGTGGAGTCAAATATAATGGGGAGTGAGGCTTGACAATTCAACTGTTTCGGGTGATTTATCTAAAAACAATCCCCATTATAATTCATGCTAATGACACAATGAGTTCAGCCATTTCATCAAATTGCCATCTTCTTCCCACTTCGGAACCGTTGCCGGCACTAGATTTACATAGGCTTTTTCAATTGCTTTTCGCTTCATTTCACTATCGGCCCTCGCATAAATTTCCGTCGTAGAACAGTCAACATGGCCTAAAAAATCACGGATGTAGATTAAATTAATATCGGATTGAAGTAAATGCATCGCCTTGGAATGTCTGAGTACATGGGGTGTCACGGGGAAATCAACATTGAAACCAACATCATCGTTTGCTTTCTCAACATATTTATTCAAGATATAGGAAATGCCCCATCGTGACAGTTGTTGCTTCTTCTGGTTTACAAACAGGTAGTTATCACCCTTGGAGATCCCAGGATGGTATTTTTTCATTTCAAGATATAAACTAAGAATCTCAGATGTTTTGCCCATGATCGGTACTTGCCGAGTCTTGCTACCTTTACCGTGCAATCTTATGACGGCCGGGGAGGATAAGCGCACATCCTTTACTCTAATATTTATCAATTCCTGAACTCGGGAACCCGTATCGTAGAGTACGGATAGAAGTATGGCATTCCGGAATCCCTCAACCGTTGACGCATCAGGTTGGGAGAGAAGGATTTCCAATTCGTGACCAGTTAGATAGGAGACCAACGTTCGGGGGTATTTCTTGTTCGGTATTGAAAGTATTTTTTTAAATTCAAACAGATTTTCTGGAGATTCTTTCTGTACATAGTGAACAAATGAATGAATTACAGCAAGTCGCTGATTACGAGTTGAGATGGAACATTTTCGTTTTGTTTCAAGCCAATCAAGAAAGTTGAGAATGAGCTCTTTCGACAGATCACTTGCCTTGATTTTTTCTGGTTTAATTGATTTTACTGAGTCGCAGAATATTAATAGCAGCTTAAAGACATCGCGGTAAGATGCAATTGTGTGTATGCTAGCATTTTTCTGCCCAGGTAGATACTTTGACAGGAAATAAGAGAGATATTTAGGGAAATCATTATCCTTCATCTGTCGGCCCTCCTTCCGGTATAACGTGCCCGAAGCCTGCCTCTAATCGGTTGATAATATCAGGATACAAATCAGCCGTTAAGCGGAGATAGTACTGCGTGCCTCTGAAATCAGAGTGGCCCATGTATGCTGCCAGATAGGGTAATAGATTGGTTAATTCTTCACCCGCCAGTATCCATTTTTTCAAGCATTTCACCGCGTAGTTGTGTCTAAAATCTTGCACTCTCGGGCCAGCATCGGTATGGGGGATATTGGCACATTGTAAGTATTGGCGGAAACGACGGTACACTGTGCTTTGGCCCATCTTGCCTTTTCTGGGCGACTGGAACAGGTAAGCTGCATCTTGAGAGTATTTATGAAAGACCTTCATAAATTTATCTATCCTGTCGGTAAGGCATGGCGCAAGCGGGATGAGTCGATCCTTATTGTTTTTGGCATGATATACGGTCAGAACACCATTGATCTCGTCAAAATCTTTAAGCATTATATTTAACGTTTCAGATACTCTCATGCCGGTTCCATAGAGCAGGCGGAAAAGGACTGGGTCAACCAGGTGTCGGTTTGTATAAAATGAATCCTCCCAGGCATCAACGGCGGTAAAAATATGCTTCATCTCTTTTTCCGTAAAAATATAGGGAATATGGGAACATTTTTTAACAGGTGCTGATTTTATTTTTGCAACGTATACTTCCCGGTGCCCTTGTCGAATCAAAAACAATGCAAAATCCCGCAACAGACGTTCTTTCAAATAATGAGTCGACCGCTGTTCCTGCGGTGAATAGATGAAGTCATCCACCATGGATTTTGTTATACGTATTCCTGTATATCCATTTCTGTCGAAATAGTTGTCAAAACGGAGAAGCAATTTTTCTTGATTACCGTATTTATAACCCGTCATCCTTTTTTCATTAAGGAAGGAAGCCATCATGCCAGATAAATCACTGTACCATTGATAAATTTCTGTCATAACTAAAGCACCTCCTCAGGATCCAAGACACACTTTCTTAATCCCTCAAGATCAATCTTAAGATAAATGCTGGTGGTATTAATGTTTGTGTGTCCTAAAACTTCCGAAATAACTGGAAGAGGGGTTTTGGCTTCCAACATGTTTCTTGCAAGCGTGCTTCTCAAAGAATGTAGTCCACAATGTACACCTGTCGGTGGAATAATGCCTGCAACTTGCATGTATCTATGTAATTCGCTGTAGAAACTCTGATTTTCCCCAAAAGAATCAAAGGGTGCACGATGTCGAACAAAAAGTCTATTGCATGCTGTTTGAGGCCGACCATTTTTCAAATAATCAATAATGGCCCAGCCAATGTCATCAAGAAGTGGCAACTCCAGTGCTTGTCCTGTCTTTCGCATACTCAGTGCAATTGTTTTTTTGTTCCAGTTTAAATTTGACAGCTTCATGTTGCGTATATCGCTGACTCTGAGACCAAGATGAGCTATCATAAGAAGAATGGCATAATCTCGCTTCCCTTTAGCAGAGTTTCGGTCGATTGACGCCAGTAGTTTTTTTACGTCATTTGTTTTCCATGCATGAGGAATAAACGCATTACGCAGAATTCTTACATGCGGAAGTGATGTAGCAAGGTTTGCTTTTATAATATTCATATCTTGCAAAAATGTGAAATAATTCCTCAAAACAGAAAGGACAGTCGAAACATATCTGGGCCTGCAGTCGGCGAATGCCGTCAGAAATTCTGTTAAATGGGATGCCGTAGTATCATCTGACGATTTGATTTTTTTTTGTGTAGAAAAGCAAGCAACCGTCTGACAATATTGTTGTTGCATACAATGGTTGCATCCGCATAATTACGTTCACGGTATTCTTTTTGAAATAACTGATATTCAGACTCAAACACAGCTGGACATTGAAATGGCTTGATTCTGGAGCGCATGAAAAAGGATAAATCCCCATTATCCAGGTAATAAAACAGGTT
>CAXHYW010000068.1:0-10963 GCA_964021475.1 uncultured Desulfobacteraceae bacterium
CAACCGGATGCCATGCAAAAAGTTATAACAAGATCAATCCCGGATCCCATCCATTGGAAAACGCTGAAAGGACTGAAAAGGAGACATCACAGGGATTTTACCCCATCGAGCATGGAAAAGGCTTCACCTAGGACAACTGGCAGACTTTTTGCAATACCCCTCCCGGCAGACCAGGCATAACCCCGGGGGCTTTGTACTGCCATTTTTTGACAACCCTGTTTAAATTCCCGGAATAGTTTAGGACAGCCCTATGAAAAATTTAAAACTGAACCAAAAAATGATAGGCGCATTCCTGGGCATTGCCCTTGTTTGTGTGGGAATGGGCCTTTTTGGACGATTTTCCACCATGAGACTTGGCAGTTACCTGGAACAGCTGGGACAGGAAAGTCTGCCGGCCATTGAACACCTTTCAAAACTTAAGAGCGAGGTAGGGCGTTTCATTGTCTGCCAGCGCACCATGCTTGACGCCTTTATCACACCTGGGGAGATGGACAAACAAAACCTCATTTTCAATGACGTTTTCAAGGTCTATGGAGAAAATCTGGAGCCCTTTGAAAAGATCCCCATGGACAAGGAGATAGCCTCCCTATGGAGATCATACAAAGAAAAATTTAAAACCTGGGAGGCTGCCAACAATCAATTTTTCCTCCATCTTAAGGCCCTTGAAGAAACCGGCATACGAAATCCCATGGCTTTGATGGCGGTTACCGACCAGGCAAGGACGAAGTTCATGGATCGTTTTCAATCACTTACCATGACATTATTCAACAAAGAAAAAGGTAACAGCAATCTCGGGCAGGGACTCCTGGGGGAGATCGAGGAGGTCAGATCCAGGTATCAAATCGAAAACAAAACCGTGGATTCAAATCTTGAAATACTGAAAGAACTCATCAACGCTTACCAGAAAGTTGCCTCCAAGATTCAGTCACTTCTGGAACAAGAGCTTATTTTCGAAGCAAAAACGCTGTTTGAACAAGAGTTGCTCCCTTCGGTCAACAGCATTAGCAAAGGGTTTACCGCAATCAGCAACGAGACGAACAAAGCCCGGAACCTGGAGATCAAAATGATTGACCAGGCCATGGGCCCCTGCCTTTTGACCGGGCAGGGGGCCGTTGAGATGATCGATAAAATTGTTGATATCAATACCCAGAACGCCTCTGATTTTGTTCTGTCCGGCAACGCGTTTTTCCATAGGATAGACAAATACGGATTCATGATCATGGTGATCGCCGTGGTGCTCGCCATAACCAGTGGTATTCTTCTTACCCGCTCCATTGTTATTCCCCTTCAGCAGGTGGTTGCAATGTCCCAGGCCATGGCAACCGGGGATTTCACCCAGAAACTTGAGATCCGGCGTGGTGACGAGGTCGGATTTCTCGTAACGGCCTTGAACAATATGTCATCAAGCCTTAGCCTGATGTTCAAGGATGTTACAAAGACAGCCAACACCATGGCCTCATCATCATCAAGCCTTACCGAGATGGCAGGTCTCATGACCAACAGCGCCGAGCACACCTCGAACAACGCCGATTCCGTCGCTGCTGCCGGCGAAGAACTCAGTTCAAACATGACCTCCATCTCAGCGGCGGCGGAACAGGCGGGATCCAACCTCAATACCGTCACCTCTGCCACGGAAGAGATGAGTTCCACCATATCAGAGATTGCAAAAAATGCTGAAACAGCCAGGGGAATTGCAGAAAATGCCGTGTCAAAGGCAGATTCGGCCTCGTCCAGGGTAAAAGAGCTTGGGGCCGCTGCCAGGGAAATCGGCAAGGTCACGGAAACCATTACAGGCATCTCTGAACAGACAAATCTCCTGGCCCTGAATGCCACCATCGAAGCTGCCAGGGCGGGGGAAGCCGGCAAGGGCTTTGCCGTTGTTGCCAATGAGATCAAGGAACTGGCAAAACAGACGGCAGAGGCAACCCTGGACATCAGCCAGAAGATCGAAATCACCCGGCAGAGCACTTCGGCAACGGCTGGAGAGATCAATGAGATAACAAAAGTCATTGACGACATCAATGAAATTGTTGCCCAGATTGCCTCGGCCGTGGAAGAGCAGTCGGTCACCACACGGGAGGTTACCGAAAACCTCTCCCAGGCTTTCACTGGCATCGGGGATGTAAATGAAAACATCGCCCATGGTGCAGCGGCAGCAGGAGAAATTGCAAGGGACATCACAAATGTCAACTCCGCAGCCGCTGAAATATCCGGCACAGCATCACAGGTGAACGTCAGCGCGGCAGAGCTGTCCAGCCTTGCCGGAAAGCTCAAAAAAACAATGGAGGCCTTCAAGGTTTAACCAAAAGGCATGCCCACAAGCCTTTATATTTGGTTATAGACGACAACTTAGGAAAGAGATTGTCGTCTATAACTGATATAATTTTTACCCTCATGGACAAAGAAATCAAAAAACTTTTCCATGGGAGACGGTGATGCTAAGCTGTTTCCAAATCCCTTCTGGTGGCCATGTCCATCATTATTCTTTCCCTGGCCTTGTTAATGCCAAGGGCTTCTCTTTTTTTATCAATATGGGCAATCATTTTTCTGGCATGTTGGATGGGATCCATCTCAAAATCCCACATACCGCCATATAAATCTTCCAACTCTTCAAAAAGATATTTTTGGAATACCGGTGCTCCGGTCGTGGGAAAAGTGACGCCAAAAACTGTATAAACACCTGAGGTTACAAAATACTGCCCAATGCTGATGGCTTTTTCACTCATCCATTCCGGCGCACTTCCGGCAACGGGCAAATCACTGATATCCTTTCCCAGCCCCCCGGCGTTCACCATTTCCGTGGCCGCCAGAAGAATGCGGCTGTTGTCCACACAGGACCCCATGTGAAGCACAGGAGGTATCCCCACAGTTTCACAGACTTCCGCCAGACCAGGCCCGCAATGGGCAGCAGCGCTTCCCGGCATGAGCAACCCTTCCATGGCACAGGCGATCCCGTTGCACCCGGTGGTCAGGACCAAAACATCATTTTTGAGCAGTTCTTTTACAATGGCAATGTGGCCTTCATTATGACGGGTTCTGGCATTATTGCAGCCAACAACCCCTGCAACCCCCCTGATGCGACCATTGATAATATTATCATTTAATGTGGAATAGGATCCTCTGAAGGTACCGCCCAAATGATATTTGATGGCCTCTACCCCAAAGCCTGCCACCTGGGAACCCTTTTGATGAGGAATCATCACATCGGCCCCCCGGTTTTCAAAATTATCAATGGCAATTTTAACGATCCGTTTGGCATCCTCCAAAGCATAATGTTCGTCAAACTCTATGTGAATGACATTTTCCTGCTCCATTTTTGCAATGGGATGGGTGGTAATTAATTTTGTGTGAAAGCAGTTTGCCACATTGGCAACATTCTGGAATATACATTGGATATCCACCACCATGGCATCGCAGGCGCCGGTGATAATGGCCAGTTCCTGCTGCAGAAAGGTGCCGCAAAGCGGAACACCGTGGCGCTGGAGGACCTCATTGGCAGTACAGCAGATACCGGAAAGCTGGATTCCCTTGGCACCCTTTGATATTGCATAGTCTTCCATTTCCTTGGATTGGGCAACGGATACAATCACTTCGGACAAAATGGGTTCATGCCCATGGATGACAATGTTCACATGATCTTCTTTCATCACCCCCAAATTTGCTTCGGACTCAATGGGATAGGGGGTACCAAAAAGGACATCCTGGAGATCCGTCGCCATCATGGATCCGCCCCATCCATCGGCAATGGCTGCCCGGGCTCCCTGCTTCATAAGATTCTTGTAATCCTGGTCCACCCCTATATGGGTCCGGTGCATGATTTCGACAATTTCCCGGTCAATATTTCTGGGACGCACCCCGGTGGCCGCCCATTTTTCATACAGGGCTTCAGGGGCCCGTTTAAGATACAGCAATTCGCTCTTGGGTTTACCCCATTCATTTAAAGCTTTTTCACCTACTTCCACGGCAATTTCATCAATATCCCGATCATGAGTTTCCCCATCTACTTCAATGGTGGTTTCCACGTTGAACCAGGGGGCAATGGAGAGTAATTTGCCAGGATCTTTTATTTTATAAACATCGGTTTCTTTTTTGGCTGCACTCAAAAATATTTCTGCAACTCCCCGCCCATGGTCGGAATGGGCGGCAGCTCCCCCTGCGACCATGCGTATAAAATTTCTGGCGGCAATAGTATTGGCAGTTGCGCCACACAATCCTTTTCGGTCGTCTTCTCCTTCAATACCGGATTTTGGAAGGGGCAACCGGCAGGGTCCCATGCTGCAATTTTTACAGCAAGTCCCTTGAACACCAATGTTGCAAGGCTTCATGTTTTGGGCCCGGTCAAACACGGTTTCAATGTTTAACTCCTGGGCCCGTGAAATCATTTGCTGGGTTGCTGGGTCAATGGACGCCTCCCCGGGAACTGCTTTTTTACGGGGGGTTACTGATTTTTTAGCTTCTGATTTTTTATGTTCCGGAGTTTGTTTCAACCGGGTGATTTTTGCTTCGGTCATTTATAAATCTCCTTTTATTATAATTGGACTATCACCGATTCGTAAAAAGCAAGGTATATGCCAATGGTGAATGAGCCAAAAACCAAAGCGCTTAATCTTATAATTACAAGTATTTATAAAAAGATATCCTCATTTTGATGATTTGATCGGGTCAAATGGTATTGCATATCTGCAACTATTTTTAAAAAAACCTGCGACTCTATTCGGAAGTGCCGCATCCATTATGTATTCTTGATTAAACTATGGATAAAATCTCAAATTTAAGATAAAAAATCACCATGACCGATTTGATCTTAACAGAAAAATTTTCCGTGGCTTCTGATTTTGCCAAAGCATTAGCGGTTAAAAAAAAGGGCGAGGGCTTTTTTGAGGGAAATGGATTTGTCATCACCTGGGCGGTGGGCCATCTGGTGACCCTGTGTGAGCCGGAAGAATATGATCCTGCCCTTAAAAAATGGAAGCTGGATACCCTGCCCCTGATACCCGCGTCCTTTGAATATAAACCAATCAAAAGGACCTATGGGCAATTTAAGACCATCAAAACCCTGTTGCGCCAAAGAAGCTTTGAACGGGTCATCATTGCAACGGATGCCGGAAGGGAAGGAGAAGTCATTGCCAGAACCATTCTGCTCAAGGCCGGTTTTTTAGACAAAGCCCGTATCCTGCGATTTTGGACCAGCCAGGCCCTGGTGCCCGAAGTGGTCAGAAATACCATGAAAACCCTGAAACCCATGACCGACTATGACCGGCTCTGGCGGGCAGGATTTTACCGACAGGTGTCTGACTGGCTCATCGGCATGAATTTCACCCGGGTGCTGACGGTTCGCCTGAAAGACCTTTTTTCCGTGGGCCGGGTTCAAACGGCAGTACTTGCCCTTCTCACAGACCGCAAACACGAAAGAGACCAATTTGTACCCGAGACCTATTGGACGATGAATGCCGTGTTTAAAAATGACAAGGGAGGTTGGACCGGGACTTGGTTTAAGGAAAAAGTCACCCGGCTGACCCAGGCCAAAGAAGCCTTTGCCCTTTACCAGCAATTGTCCACTAATAAGGATGGGGATACGACACCGGCCAGGGTGATCCTAGTAACAAAAGAAAGAAAAGAGGAACTGCCCCCCCTGCTTTTTTCCCTGACAGACCTCCAGCAGGAGGCCAATAAAAGGTTCGGATTTCCCGCAAAAAAAACCTTAAATATTGCCCAGGGGTTGTACCAGGATAAAAAATGCCTCTCCTACCCCCGAACCGACTCCAGAGTCCTGGGCACCCAGAACCTTAACATGATTCAAAAAATCATCGCCAAACTTTCAGACACCTATCCGGATCTGTTTAAGGGGGTTGAATCCAGGCGGGTTTCCCTTTCCAATAAACGGGTGTTCAATGATGCAAAGCTCACCGACCACCATGCTCTTATCCCCTTTAAAGCACTTCCCCCGAGTGCTTCGACCGATGAAAAAAAACTCTTTGATCTGGTGATGCGGCGATTTGCCGCCGCATTCCACGGGAAATGCGAGTTTGAAAATACCCGGGTGGTGACCCTTTTGACCAATGAAACCTTCCAAACCCGGGGACGGATCATTCTTTCTCCCGGCTGGCGACAGGTTTACCGGGATAATAAACCGGACAAAGAATTGGGCGAGCTGATCCCCCCCCTGGTCCAGGGAGAGCAAGCCCTTGCCCAAAAAGTCAATCTTGAGGAAAAACAGACCACACCCCTGCCCGATTATACCGACGCCCTGCTGTTAAAAGACATGACAAACCCCGGAAGATATGTGTCCCAGGAGGCCATTAAAAAATTCTATCGGGGGGATCTGGGCATCGGCACCCAATCCACCCGTGCCCAGATCATTGAAACCCTGATCACCCGGAAATATATCGCGAGATCCGGCAAAAAGCTTCTGGCATGTGACAAGGGGTGCTACCTGGTGGAGATGCTCAGACGCTGTCCAATTTCTTCTGTACTCACCTCTCCTGTGGAAACTGCCCGATGGGAGATGAACCTGAACCGGATCTCCCTTGGAGAAGAAACAAACACACAATTTTTGGTGAATATCAAAGAGTTTGTGACCCGGGCGGTGAATGAGCTCAAAACAGCCCCGTTTGATTTGAAAGATTTTAAGACCCTGACCCCAGCCCTGGCCAAGGTGGGAAATTGCCCCGGCTGCGGTAATGGGGTTACAGAAACCCAAAAAGCATACACCTGCAGCAATAAAGAATGCCAGTTTGTTATCTGGAAAAAAATAGCAGGAAAGAGTCTGTCTGCCAAAATGGCGGCCAATTTATTGAAATACCGGAAATCAGGCCCCTTTAAAGGATTCATATCAAAAAAGAAAAAACGGTTTTCAGCTTCCCTGGTACTTGTTCAAAAGGAGGGCCTTTGGCAGGTCTCGTTTGATTTTGCCTCTTCGGGAACAACATCTCCTCCATCGGATACCCGACCAAATACCCGACCAGATACCCGACCAGATACCCGACCAGATACCCGATCAGATACCCAGGCAAATACCCAGGCAAAGCCAAAGAAACCGGCCACCATGAAACCATCTGGGAAAACTTCCGGCAAACCTGTTTGCCCCTTGTGCGGGGGCACCATCATTGAAGGGAAAAAAGGGGTGGGCTGTGCCAATTGGCGCCCGGAACAGGGCAATTGTCTCTTTGTCATCTGGAAGGAAATCCTGGGGAAGCAACTGACCGAGAAAAACATGGAAACCCTTTTAAAGGGTAAAACCACCATCGCCTATGTACTCAAAGATCCAATGGGAAATAAATTCAAAGCAAAATTGCAGATGATCCAAACACCAAACCTAGGGTTTGCCATAAAGATTCTGCCACAACAAGATTCTCCCAGGGCAATGACCTCCCAGATTCCCTGCTCCCGTTAAACAAAATTCCCGGAGGGCAGAACTGCCCTCCGGGACAACCCTATAAAATCAGGACTAATTCATTCCCGGCATAATAATGCTGGATTTTTCGCTTTTCTGCTGGGCTTCCATGCGCTTGAAATTTTCAATCACCTTCTGGGTTTCCAATTCCATGGCCTTGGGAAACTGATCCATGGCTTCTTCCATGGTGGTGGCCTCAAGTTTGGCCTGCATGGGAATGGGACCCTGGGGGGTGCCAAGCTGGGTATTACCGATGAAAATGGTTTCCCGGCTGGTATCATCTGTGCCATCCACATTCATGGGAATCAATTGCCGGATATTGGCAATTTTAAGATCTGTAACAGATATTTCTCTATAAAGATTAGTTTTGTCGACCTGAAAATCAAGATTGTTTGGTGCTCCGCCGTTATCGCCCATGGGGTTGTCTCCATTATTTGTGTTAATAAATACCTGACCACGCATCAGGATTGCCCTCTTTATTACCTTTTTCAAGGCGCAAGTTCAAGCAAAGATTCTAAATTTACCTTCACCCATTGCCTGAACAGATCTATCATTTATTTTTTCCTTGCATTTTCCCCATTTTTTTCTGATATTCTTGACCTTATATGGGTGTCTATGATCCAACTCTACTAACAAGGCAGGTAAAATGCAGACCAAAAACTTTACACCATTTATGGAATATATCAAGAACAGACCCGAATCACAGCCGGTTTCAACCGCGGCTACGTTTGAGGTACAGGCCTTTAATAAGGGGGATGTAATTTTTTCCGAAGGCGCCAGGGGAGATACCGCCTATACCATCCAAAAGGGTGGGGTGGAGATTTCCATCCGGGAGGATGGCAAGAAACTGATATTGACCACCCTGGGAGAAGAATGTGTTTTCGGAGAGATGGCCCTGATTCTGGGAAATCATGTCCGAACGGCCACGGCAACCGCCATTGAAGATTCCCAGATGATGCGGATTCCCAAGGAAGTTTTTGATTCCTATATGAAACAATCCCCCAAGGTAATCTCCACCTGTCTTGTGGCCATAGCAGGTCGTCTCCATGAATTTACCGCCAACTCCTCCAACAAACCGGAAACCTTAGAAAGCATTGCCCGGATACTGGACCTTCTTCGTATCCATGACCGGTCTGAGCTTTTATATCAAGAGACCATCACTGCCATTGCCGGAATCCTCTTAAAACAAGAGAAAGAGATCATGGCCGGTCTGACCACAATGGAAAATTTCAACCTGATTGAGACACAAAAGATGCCGTCAGGAGAGTCTCGGATCACCCTTTTGGGTAAAGACAAGTTTTTGGAAAAAGCCCTGAAGCTTTTCAAACTGCTTGAAGGATATGGAGAAATTTCCTAAACGATTATAAGTTTCCCCTATCTCCATTGGGCTTATAGGGATTGAACACCTCCACCATGCGACTTTCATTATCCACCCGAACCGGAGTGTAGCGGTAACGAGAAAACCAGACGCCTATTTTGTTCCCCTGCTCATCCAGGATATCGGAACCGACAATGGGACCACTATCTATATGAAGATCACTCAGATTGCTGATCTTTTCATACACTGCCTGTTCAGTTTCAATTTTAAACCAAAGCCTGTCATTGAACCCATAGGTATTGTCAATCCCAACAACCGCATAGGGTATAGAAGAGCGACCGCAATAATAGTAATTATAGGTTTTGGACAAGGCCCCGCCGCGGTATTGTTCCAGCAGTGCGGGATTGGACTTTAATTTTCCCGATACCCCCACACAACCGATTAAAAATAACGACAAAATCACGATGAACCATCCCAGGCGCCCCTGGTTTGATTTACACAAGCTTTTTTCCATATTATCTCCTTTAAAAAAAAACAGGTCGAGCCCTGATTATTTCAACCCGCTAAACGCTTAAGTCTATTCACCTTCAAATTGGGTGATGGCAAACACCTTGACACCGGGAATCTTACTTCTGCCCATAAGGTCGGGCAGTTCCACGATAAAGGCACATTCTATCAATTGGGCCCCCAGCGTTTCAACCAGTTTGACCGTGGCCCCCACAGTTCCACCCGTGGCAATTAAATCATCCACAACAATGACCTTTTCCCCTTTTTTAATGGCATCTTCATGGATTTCAAGGGTATCTGACCCATATTCCAGATCATAGGTTTCCTGGATGGTTTTACAGGGCAATTTTCCTTTTTTCCGAACCGGCACAAACCCGATGCCCATTTTATAGGCCAGGACCGCACCAAATACAAATCCCCTGGCATCAATTCCAACAATCTTGTCAATGCCCATATCCTTGTAGCGATTGTACAATATATCACAAGATTCCTTGAATGCGATAGGATCCTGCATCAATGTGGTCAGGTCTCTAAAAATAACCCCTTTAATGGGCCAGTCTGAAATGCTTCTGATTGTTTCTTTTAAATCCATCTTCTCTATTATTCTCCGGGTTTAAGGGTTATTGATCGATACTGCCAATGGTATTGACAATTAATTTTTTTACATTGTCTGCATTCCGATTAAACACGGCAAGAATTTCATCCCAGGTCACCGGGGCCTCATCCTCTTTCCAGCAGTCATAATCCGTTGCCATGGCAATCGCAGCATAGGGAATACCGGCCTCATTGGCAAGCATGGCCTCGGGGGCCGTGGACATGTTGATCACATCTGCCCCCCAGAGACGAAACATTTTGGATTCCGCCACGGTGGAAAATCGCGGCCCTTCAATGGTAACCACGCAACCCCGTTCATGGACGGCAAGATCCAGGACGTTTGCCGATTCATACAATTTTTGGCCAAGGTTCCGATCAAAAGGATGGGCCATGGCCGTGTGAACCGCCCCGCCTTCAAAAGAATCCGCAAAGGTATTTTTACGAAACCGTGTAAAATCAATGAACTGATCAAGCACCACCAGGTGCCCCCGGTCAATTTCTTGTTTCAAACTGCCGCAGGCGGTGGTGGCGATGATATGGGTGGCACCGGCCCGCTTTAAAGCGTCAATATTGGCCCGGTTGTTGACCTGGGTGGGGCTGAACTGGTGTCGCCTGCCATGCCGGGCAAGAATCAGGGTGTCCACCCCCTTGATGCTGCCAGCCAAAAAAGTTGAGGACGGCGTACCATAGGGGGTTTGAATTTCAATTTCCTTTGAATCTTTCAAAATATCAGGATCATCCAACCCAGACCCGCCGATTATGCCAACCACTGTCATCTTGCTCTCCTTATGTGTATGTGCAACTAAACTGCAAATATCAGATACAAACTTGCATTATTTTTTTTATATATCCTTCCTCTGCGCCTATCACAAATGGAATAAGTTATCAAGTCTTTGGTTCAGGAATCCCTCCCCGAAATCCCCCCCAAAACCCACAATAGAAGAGGGACTTCACCGGACTCCCCCCTCCCCTGGCCTAACCAAATTTTTACCCAAAGAGAATTGATTTCATGGTATACATTGTTCCTAATTTATTATATCCATGGAAACAAAAATTAAAAAAAGAGCTTAAAAAAATTATGTTATCTAAATCCTTTGGAGTTGAGATGACCCTTAAAACCATTGTCCTGTCCTGCCTTGCCATGACGGCAT
>CAXHYW010000069.1:0-10928 GCA_964021475.1 uncultured Desulfobacteraceae bacterium
GCACAAACAACAAGGAGGCAAAGGGTGACTTATAAAGGATATGAACTGCCGAGCTTGATACAAGGGAAACTGATTAAGCGGTATAAACGGTTTCTGGCGGATATCAAATTGGAAACAGGGGAAGTGGTCATTGCCCATTGCGCCAATTCCGGTTCCATGCGAGGATGTGCAGATCCGGGATCGCCTGTTTGGATTTCCCAAAGCGACAATCCTAAACGAAAATTAAAATATACCTGGGAGTTGATTCAGTCAAAGGATTCCATGATCGGGGTCAACACCCTGGTGCCCAATCGGCTGGTCAAAGCGTCAATTGAGAATGGGCTTGTCTCTGAATTTAGAGAATATACCCGGGTGACAGCGGAAGTTAAAACAAGTGACCACACCCGGTTGGATCTGCTCTTGGAAAACGGGGCGGGCAATCGGTGTTATGTGGAGATTAAAAATTGTACCCTGGTGGAAGAGGGGGTGGCCATGTTCCCCGATGCCGTGACCACCCGGGGGCAAAAGCATTTGGATGAATTGGTTGAGTTGAAAGCCCGGGGCCACAGGGCGGTGATTTTTTATCTGATCCAGCGAATGGACGCCAAGGTGTTTACCCCTGCGGCCATGATTGATTCGGTTTATGCACAAAAATTACACAATGCCGTGGAAAACGGGGTGGAAATTATCACCCGGGATACTGTTATCGATACCGGGTGCATCGCCCTGCGCCGGGCAGTCCCGGTTCGTTTGTAAGAGCCGGGGCCTGTTTTTTTCGGGCGGTTGACAAAAAAAAACAGGGTCGTGTTGACAATCTACCACTCTGTAGTATTTTAGAAAAAGGCATCGGCCTGACATTGAACGCCGTTGAAATTTGATTAAGGAGAAAACTATGTGGGATTATACAGATAAAGTTAAAGAACATTTCTTACACCCCAGGAACGTGGGTGAGCTTGAAGGTGCCAATGCCATCGGAGAAACCGGTTCCCTGAATTGCGGAGATGCATTGAAATTATATTTAAAGGTGAATGAAAACGAAAGAATCATTGAAGCCACCTTTATGACCTTTGGTTGTGCCAGTGCCGTGGCGTCTTCTTCGGCCCTTACGGAGATCATCAAGGGAATGACCCTGACGGAAGCGGCAAAATTGACCAATGACGATATTTCAGATTATCTGGGCGGGTTGCCCAAGGCAAAGATGCATTGTTCGGTCATGGGGCAGTCGGCTCTCAAAAAAGCCATTGCCAATTTCAGAGGGATTCAGATCCTGGAAAAACCGGGTCAGATTATCTGCGAGTGTTTTGATGTGACAGACCTTGAGATCATTGATGCGGTCAGGGCAAACGGGCTTGAAACCACCGATGATGTCACCGATTATTTGAAAGCCGGCGGTGGATGCGGACAATGTCTGGAACGGATCGAAGAAGTAATTGAGACTGCCAAAGCCAAAGGATAAATCCTCTATGAAAGTCATATATACGGACAACAACGCCACCTCAAAAGTGGCTGATGAAGTCATTGAAGAAATGATGCCCTATTTTGGTGAGCTTTATGGAAACCCTTCTTCCATGCATACCTTTGGAGATCAGGTGGGAAAAAAGGTTGACCAGGCCCGAAAGCTTGTGGCAGATCTTATCAATGCAGACCCGGAAGAGATCGTGTTTACCTCCTGTGGAACCGAAAGTGACAATGCGGCCATTCATGCAGCGATTAAAGCCTTTCCGGAAAGAAAACACCTTATCACCTCCAGGGTGGAACATCCGGCCATTAAGAACCTATTCTCTTATCTTGAAAAAACACAAGGATATGAGGTTACCTTTGTACCGGTTGATAAAAAAGGTCAGCTAAATACCCAGGTTTTGTATGATAGTATGTCTGAAAATACAGCCCTTATCTCCCTTATGTGGGCCAATAACGAGACCGGGGTCATCTTCCCCATTGAAGAAGTGGCAAAACGCGCTAATGAACAGGGTATCTTGTTTCACACGGATGCGGTCCAGGCCGCTGGCAAGTTAGATATTGACGTGAAAAAAACCGGGGTGGATATGCTTTCCCTGTCCGGCCATAAGATCCATGCTCCCAAGGGGATTGGTGTTCTCTATGTGAAGAAAGGATTCAAATTTTCTCCTTATCTCATTGGCGGTCATCAGGAAGACGGGCGCAGGGGCGGCACGGAAAATACTGCTTTTATCATCGGCCTTGGCAAAGCCTGTGAGCTGGCCAAACAAAATTTAGAACAGATGAATACCCAGGTCAGGCAATTAAGGGACTACCTACAGACTCAGTTGCTGGAAAAAATCCCCGCCACCTCGGTAAACGGGGTGTTGGATAATCGATTGCCCAACACGTTGTCCATAGGGTTTGATGCCGTGGAAGGTGAATCCATCCTGTTGCTTTTGGACAGGGACGGTATCTGCGCATCTTCCGGCTCTGCCTGCACTTCGGGCTCCCTGGATCCCTCCCATGTGCTCATGGCCATGGAAGTCCCTTTTAAATCTGCCCATGGCACCATCCGGTTCTCCTTGTCCCATTATAATACAAAACAGGAGATGGATCTTATCGTTACATCCCTGGCGCCTACCATTGAAAAATTAAGGGGAATGTCCCCCTTCTGGAAAGATGGCAAAGTTATATGATCGAACTGAAAAAAGGGCATGGGGACCTGGCAGAATCTCTTCAGAATCAGACAGGTGTTCGGTTTAACACCTGTCTGCATTGCCGGACCTGTAGCAATGCCTGCCCCTTTGTGGAGGGGATGGACTATCCTCCCAATGTGCTGTTGCGTCTGGTTCAGATGGGATTGGAAAAACAGGCCCTGGAATCGTCCACCATCTGGGTGTGTGTGGGCTGCAACACCTGTTGCAGCTTTTGTCCCATGGCCATTGATATTCCGGCGGTTATGGACGGCCTCCGGGCTAAAGCATTGGCAACCGGAGTGAATATTGCAGAACCCGATATCCTAAGTTTCCACAACGAAGTTTTGAAGACGGTTGAAAAATACGGACGGACTCATAAGTTAGAAATCATGATGCGGTACAAGCTTAAAAAACGTGATTTTTTAAGCGATATGGGTGTTGGATTGAAAATGCTGAAAAAACGAAAACTGGATCTGACCCCTTCTAAAATCAAGGACAAACAAGCCCTTGAAAAGATATTTGGCCAAAAGCCGTAAAAAAAATGTCCGCCATAAATATCCGTAATAATAGATTAATAGATAGCTTCTTACAAGGATCGCTGAAATGGGAAAGACGACCTATTCCTTTTTTCCCGGATGTTCTCTCAAGGCCTCCGGGCATGAAAATACAGATTCATTGTTTAAATTTTGCGAGATGGTGGACATTGAGCTCATAGAGCTTGATGACTGGAATTGTTGCGGCTCCTCGTCTGCCCATAGCATCAACCATGAGGTGGCAAGGAATCTGCCCCTGAGAAATCTTTCCCTGGCGCCCGAGGGCTACCCCCTGCTGATTGCCTGCCCCAGCTGCTTGATCCGTTTAAAACAATCCTATCGTAAATTGAAGAATGATCCGGATCTCCAGGAAAAATATAAACAGGATTGGGGCAGATCCTTTGACCCCAATCTTGAAATTATTCATTTCTTTGAACTCTTTAAACGGGTCCGGCTCACAGATTATATAAAGAATCCTGAAAAACGGTTGAAGGGTATCAAAGTCGCGCCTTACTATGGGTGTATGCTGTCCATGCCCCCGGATTTAAGACGGGAACCTTCCCATTACGGACTCATGGAAGAGGTTCTGGCAAGCTTAGGCGCTGATGTGATTTCCCATGGGTATGAGACCCAGTGTTGCGGTACCTATCTGTCCGTTGCCAAACCTGAGCTTGCCGAAAAAGTGGTGACCCAGATCATTTCCCGGGCCATGGATGCCGGGGCCGAATGTCTGGTCACCGCCTGCGCCATGTGCCATCTCAACCTGGAGATCCGGTGTTCCCTGAAAAATCCCATCCCTGCGTTCCATTTTTCAGAACTGCTGTCCATGGCTCTGGGGGCGGGGAATCAGAAAAAATGGTTCCCCAAGCACATCGTGGACCCCATCCCTTTGCTAAAGGAGAGGGGATTGCTGAAATCCTGATTCAACCTCTTGACTCATGGGCCTTGTCTATTATACATTCTTATGCCAATTGACTGATGGATAGCAACACAAGTGTGCTTTTTTATAGCCCTTAAGTTTGGTTAAGGAGATGTTCAACAGATGCGTATTGCCCTTATTTCTGACATTCATGGAAACGAAGTTGCATTAGAGGCTGTTCTCAAAGATATAAAAAAAGCGGGTGTCGATCAGATTGCATGTCTCGGGGATGTCGTGGCTTTGGGACCGCTTCCGGTCGCGGTGTTGCAAATGATACAAGATCTTGATTGCCCTTGTGTGTTAGGAAATCATGATGCCTTTATGATAGATCCCCCCCTGGTTCATTCTTATACGGATGTTCCCGTCATTGTTGATTCGATTGAGTGGTGCCGGTCGCAATTGTCAACCAAAGATCTGGATTTTATCCGGACATTTCAGATCTGCATGGAAATCAATGACAGCAAAGACAACAAACTGGTATTCTTTCATGGATCTCCCCGGGATTATCTGGAAAACATTTTATCGACCACCCCTGCAAATGAAGTGGATGAGATGTTGGATGGCCATACTTCCTTGGTGATGGCAGGAGGTCATACCCATATTCAAATGCTTCGTCAGCACAAGGGAAATCTTATTGTGAATCCGGGAAGTGTCGGATTCCCCTTTAAGGAATTTGTGGGGGACTGTCCGCCAGAAATAATGGCACACGCAGAATATGCCATTGTGACAATGGAGCAAAGCCAGGTGGATGTATCCCTCCGGCGGGTTCCATTTAGTCAAAAAGCGCTTAAAAAGAGTATTGAAGATAGCAAGAGCCCGGTTCAGGAACTGTTGATAAAACAATCTTAATTGAAACAATTATAATTATAACAATCCTGAACCGATCAATTAAAAGTCTTGGCAAAAGTCTTGGCAAAAATCCTGGCAACCGCCCGGGGATCAGATGGTAAAAAGATCGGTGCTGATATACCGCTCACCCGTGTCGCAAACAATAAATACAATGGTTTTGCCTCGGTTTTCCTTTCCCACTTGTTTGGCGGCATGAAAGGCAGCCCCCGATGAAATCCCGCAGAGAATCCCATGATCCTTTGCCAATTGTTTTGCCCCGGCAAAGGCATCTTCCGATTTAACCAGGACAATCTTATCAAGGATGGCGGTATTTAAATTGGCCGGGATAAATCCTGCCCCGATTCCCTGGATTTTGTGGGGACCGGGGGCACCTCCTGAGATAACCGGTGAGTCGGAAGGCTCTACGGCAACGGATAAAAGGGATGGATTTTTCTGTTTTATGAATTCTGAAACCCCGGTGATTGTTCCTCCGGTGCCCACGCCTGCAATAAAAATATCCACCTTGCCCTGGGTGGCTTCCCAAATTTCAGGACCCGTGGTCTGTCGGTGGATTTCAGGGTTTGCCGGATTCGAAAACTGGTCCGGCATATAGGCATTGGCCGTGGTTTCCACAAGTTCTTGGGCGGCTGCAATAGCACCTTTCATTCCCTTGGCGCCGGGGGTTAGCACAAGCGTTGCTCCCAGGTGTTTGAGCAATTGCTGGCGTTCGGAACTCATGGTATCGGGCATGGTTAATACCAATTTTAAATTTTTCACCCTTGCCACAAAGGCAAGAGCAATGCCGGTATTGCCGGATGTGGGTTCCACAATAGTGGTATCTTTGTTTATTTTTCCGGTTTTGATCCCATCTTCAATCATGGCAAGCCCGATGCGGTCCTTGACACTGGACATGGGATTGAAATATTCAAGTTTGCCATATAGGTTTGCGCCGCATTCCCTGGAGGCTTTCTCCAGAAAGACCAGGGGGGTGTTGCCGCAGGCTTTCGTAATATCAGGCAGAGGTTTCATGGTGTTCCTTTTGATTTTCTTGGTTCTTATAGATAAGGTGGGGAGATTCCATAAAGACTTTGGTATCTGGTGGAATCGAATGGGTCAGCCAGACATTGCCTCCCACAACCGACCGGGCACCGATGATAGTGTCTCCCCCAAGAATGGTGGCACCGGAGTAAATGATGACATCCTCCTCAATGGTGGGGTGGCGCTTGGCATCCCTGAGTTTCTCCCCTGCATCCGGGGGCAGGGACAGGGCGCCAATGGTGACATTCTGGTAGATTCGGACATTGTTGCCAATGACAGAGGTTTCCCCCACCACCACACCCGTGCCGTGGTCAATGACAAAGCGATTGCCAATGGCGGCGCCTGGATGGATATCGATGCCGGTGAGGCTGTGGGCATGTTCGGCCATGATCCGGGGCAGCTGGGGAATCTTGAATTTGTAAAGAAGATTGGCGACCCTGTAGACCGTGATGGCATAGAGGCCTGGATAGGAAAAAATAACTTCATCATGGCTCTTCGCGGCAGGATCTCCTTCGTAGGCCCCTTTTACGTCAAGCGCCAGCAACCGGCGTAGATTTGGAATGGCCCGGATGATTTCCAGGGCTACCCCATTGCCCCGTGGCTCGCATTCTGAACATTGAAGTTCATAGCGAAGGCAATCATGGCGCAATACATGGATAATTTGGTTAGAGAGGATATCATAAAGCTGGGAAACGGCCTGGCCGGTATTATAAAGAAGGTTGGCTGAGTCCACTTTTTCCATGGCAAAATAGCCCGGAAAAAGGATTTCCCTGAATTTATCAATCATCTCCTTGACCGAGGTGTTAAAATGGATGGGTTCATCCCCGATGTGGGCAAAACAGTTTTCATCATTCATGGATGCCATGATCTGATCAATCACCTTTGGCAGTTCCTGGCGATGGCCCAAAATGGTTTCCCTGTCTGTGTGGCAGGCGGCACTATCAATTATAAACTCATCCATTGGTTGCAATTCCCTTCTCATTTTCAAAGGATTTGATAAAAACACCACAGCTCCTGCATTCTTCCATCTTATCTTCCCATGAGTTGTGGGCTTCTCCAGAGCATTTGGTGCCGTTGATGAACCAGCACAAATCTCCTGATTTAAATTCCCTGGCCGGACATTTTGACTGCTTGGCTTCCGGGCATTTCATGATATCCCAGCATTTGCCATTGGGTTTGTCTGTGCTTATCACCCGGGAAACAAGAAACAGAAGCTGACGTTCAACGTGGTGGGGGATTCTGCGCCAGCCCTGTTCATAACTGTGGATTGCCTTTATGGAAATGCCGAGAAGCTGGGCCAGTTCTTTCTGGGTTTTGGCCAATCGTGATCGTACTTCTTTGAAGCTTGTATTGTCCATGATTGCTCTTTTTAAATATGTTTTAGTTAATGCATATAAACAAATTTAGCATATACCACAAAGTGGGGGGTGTCAATGCGCAAATCTGTTCTTGAGCGACTGTCTGGGCGAGACCGGCAAGGGGCTTACATTAAATTTGTAAAACTTTTTGCCGGTCTTCCATGTGACCAAATCTGGCGGAATGGATCTGTGGCCGGGGGATTAAAAACGATCGGCATAGTCCTTAAGTGTTTCGTTCTGGGTGAGAAATCGGTAAAGGGTTGCCCGGCCTACCCCAAGTACCCGGGCGGCCTTTGACTTGTTTCCCCCGGTTTTTATCAGGGCGGTTTTGACCGATTCAATGGTCAGCTTTCCCCGGATCAGGGGGATTTCCATGGGGGGAAGGTCAGGAGAGCTCACAGGGGGGCGGGTCTCTCCTGCAATATCCGTGGGCAGGTCCGAGGGCAGAATTTTGTCGCCTCTGGACCGTACCACGGAAAACTGGATAACATTTTTCAATTCCCTGACATTGCCTGGCCAGTGGTAGTCTATCATGGCAATCAGGGCTTCAGGAGATAGGTCCGGCACCTTGTTCCCGCTTTCCTGCTCGGCTTGTGCTAGAAAATGGGCTGCCAGAAGGGGGATATCACTTTGGCGTTGCCGCAGGGGGGGCAGGTGAATGGGGATGACATTGAGCCTATAGTAAAGGTCTTCACGGAACCTGCCCTGGCGAACTTCTTCCTTGAGGTTTTTGTTGGTGGCGCTGATAATCCTCACATCCACAGATACTTTTTTCTCCCCCCCCACCTTTTCAAAGGAGCCTTCCTGGAGAAACCGGAGAAGTTTTACCTGGGTTTTTAAGGGAAGTTCCGCTATCTCATCCAGAAAGAGGGTGCCTTTGTGGGCCAGTTCGAAGCGACCTTTTCTTTCTTTCACCGCCCCGGAAAATGCCCCCTTTACATGCCCGAATAATTCACTTTCCACAATCCCCTCGGGGATGGCACCGCAGTTTACCGGCACAAAGGCCCCGGTACCATAGGCGGAGATATCATGGATGGCGTAGGCCACTCGTTCCTTGCCGGTTCCGGTGTCTCCGGATACGTGGACCGGATAGTTATACAGGGCCACATCCCGGATCTGCCGGAAAATATCCTGCATGCTTTTGTCTTTGCCGATGATGCCGGCAAAGTTGGACAGGTTTTCCGCCCGGAGGGAGAGGCTTATGGTCTCGGTCATATCTTTGAAAGAGGCAATTACCCCTTTAAAAATGCCGGAATTGTCAATGATGGCAGATACGGTCATTTGAAGATGACGGGTTTCCCCATTTTTGGTGATGGTGGTGACCGGGTATTCTTTGGTTTCCGAGGTTAAATTCGGTGTTTCTTCGCAAAAAGAGCACTTGGACCCGCAAAAGGGTGTCTGGAAAACAATATGACAATCCTGTCCGATCACTTCCTCTTTTGAATAGCCGGTGATTTTCTCGGCTTCTTTGTTAAAAACCGTGATGATGCGTTCAGGTGTATGGGCAATAACGCCCAATTTCAGGTTGTCCAGGACAAGATTGAGGTTGTCCCGGTCCAGAAGGGAATGGGTAAAATTTTTCATTGCAAATGGTCCAATGTCAACAGGTTCAGAGCATATTTATTCTAGGGGTTATGTGACACATTTGTGTATCAGGCGCAATGCTTTTTTAGAAAAAAGTAAATTTTTAATCAATGGGTTTTTTTCACCATAAACGGCAATCCCGATCACCTCAGGTCCGCTGTGGCAACTCACGGTTGACCGGATTCGGGAGTTGTAGTTCATGAATGGGGTTGATTCCGAGGTGGGTTTTCGGGTATTGTTTGATTGTCGCCTTGGATTGATTTACTTTAAAACTAAAACAGGGTGGTCGGTTAGCTCCTTCAGCCGTATGACCAAGAATATATTGTTGCTCCCGGTTTTACAGTTCCTTACTCAAACGGAACCAAAATATCCCTGGATGCCACTGTAACAGGTCATATAGTCTCACCCGGCAACAAGACTGGTTGAGGGTAGCACCATTTCATTCTGTGGATTCTGGGCTATATTATCACAGGAGTGAGCTAACCGACCACCCCGCAAATAAAATTTGGATATTGAATGAATTACAAAACTATTGCAAATGTTCTGGGGAAATTATTGATCATCACTGGTGTTTCCCTGGTATCCCCCATCATCTGTTCCCTGTATTACGGTGAGAACGACCTCTATGCCCTCGGTATCACAGGGCTTGTCTCCATTGGGCTGGGCTATCCTTTGTGGCGGTCTTTTCGCCGGTGTAACGAGTTAAACATAAAGGACGGCTTTTTCATCGCTTTTTTCGGATGGATTTTAATTTCCGCTGTTTCCAGCCTGCCGTATATGATCCATGGATCTATTCCCTCCTTTACCGATGCTTTTTTTGAGATGATGTCCGGCTATACCACCACCGGGGCCACCATATTGACGGATATTGAAATACTACCCCACGGGTTGCTGTTCTGGCGGAGCCAAACCCATTTGCTGGGGGGGATGGGTTTTTTAACCCTGACCATTATCTTTTTGCCCCATGGGATGGGAGGGGTGCGCATATTTCGGGCTGAGTCCAGCCCCGGCCAGGTCATCACCAGGGAAAAATTTATCCCCAGGAACCGGGATACCATGGTCTGGCTCTGGGGGATCTATATTGGTCTCAATATTTTAGAAACCCTTTTGTTGTGTTTTGGTGGTATGTCCATTTTTGATTCTCTATGCCATTCATTCGGAACGGTTTCCACCTCTGGTTATTCGCCCTATAACGCCAGCATCGGTCATTATAACAATGCCTATTTCGATTGGGTCATCACCCTTTTCATGTTTTTAGGCGGGATGACCTTTATGATTTTTTATCACGTGATGCAGGGCAATTGGCGGGTGATAAAAAACAATACGGAATTGCGTTGGTACCTATGGGCTATGTTCTTTTTTTGCGGTGTTGTCGCATTGATCCTATGGAAGGAAAATACCTATAATTTTATTGATTCCATTCGCTATGCCACTTTTCAGGTCACTTCAATTCTCACCACCACTGGATTTACCACGGCGGATTATGAGCTATGGCCCCAGTCAGCACAGATGTTTCTCTATGTGGTCTGCTTCATCGGGGCCTGTGCCGGATCCACCACCAGTGGTATCAAAATTGTTCATTATATTCTGATCATTAAGTTTGGTGTTGCCATCATAAAACAGATTTTTTTCAAGCCCCTGGCGGTGGTGTCGGTTCATTTGAACCAGCGGCCCGTGGACTCCCAGATCATCCACCTGGCAATTTTCTATTTTATCGTGAATATCTTTTTGATCCTGGGGGGCGGGTGTTTCATGACCCTTGTGGATAATACCATGGATATCACCACTGCCATGAGTTCGGTGATCTCCGCCCTGATGAACATTGGCCCTGGGTTCGGCGGGGTGGGTCCCTCCCAGAATTTTGCCTTTATTTCCGATGTCGGCAAATGGTTCTTATCCTGGAACATGCTGGTGGGAAGGCTTGAAATGTTTTCCGCCCTGGTTATTTTTTACCCTTCTTTCTGGCAGAAGTAGCCTTGATCAGGCCAGGAATAATTCAAGCCAGGAATAATTTTTGGACATCTTTCAGGTGCTGGGACATGCAGACCACAAT
>CAXHYW010000070.1:0-10913 GCA_964021475.1 uncultured Desulfobacteraceae bacterium
GAGGTATTCTTTCTTAAAAATTGGATTTAATATCCAGTCTTGGAAATCTTAAACACTCTTAGTTATTAATAGTCATAATTTTTCAGGATTTAAAATCCCCCCAACACTTTCTCTGTAATTGGTCTCTTTCTTTATATTTTTCAGACCACAATATCTGGTATGCCACAATCTTCAATTCCGCTGGTATGAGCATCAAGATATTTGGAGATTAAGCATCCCCGGCATAAAAATACAAGAGTAAACTTATAAAACATGCACCAATCATATGGTGGACTTTTTATGCGAGTGCCTGTGATGAACAAAGGTTTCCAAGCTTCGACAGGGTAAAAGGCACAGCCGTTGAAGACAAAAACAAATCGGTTAAAATGCTATATGCGATTGTTTTGTTTTCGAAAAATAGGCTCCAATTTTTTTAGAATGTCTTTTCAGGCATATTCATATTCACCCATCGAGAATTGCTGTAGTTTGGGTTCTTTTCTAAAAAAGGCTGTATTGGGTTTGTCAATTGACTTTTATTTGGGGAAACTGTTAGGGTGATCTGGCCTTATGCAGGCTCAGTGAGTGGTCAAGTTGTTTGACCTAAAAACAGGATATGATTGATATGGATAATTACGGTGAAATATGGGGTTAAAAAAAAGAATCTCTCTTATGGTTCTTTTAATCTGTTTGGTTATTTTGGGTGGCAGCACCGGTTATTATTTTCTGTTCGCGGATGAAGCAAGCTTTATGGATTGCGTGTATATGACCGTCATTTCCCTGACCACGGTGGGGTATGGGGAGGTTGTCCACGTCTCTGGCAATCCCCGGGCCCAAATTTTCACCATGTGTCTGATCATTTTTGGTATGGGAATTATCCTTTACGGCATCAGTATGCTGACCGCAACCATTATTGAAGGAGAACTTTCCGGGGCCATAAGGAAAAAAAGAATGCGAAAAAAAATTAAAAAACTTCAGTCTCATTACATTGTCTGTGGCGGAGGGAAAACTGGCCGGCCGGTCATTGTGGAGATGTTGAAGAATCAAAAACAGGTGGTGCTCATTGAAAAGTGTCCTGATCGACTGGCAGATTGCAAAACTGAAATTCCTGGGCTACTGTACATTGAAGGGGAGGGCACCGATGATGATAATCTTGAGGCTGCCGGTATCCGAAGTGCTGCCGGAATTATCATCACCCTCCCGTCTGATAAGGACAACCTTTACATCACCATGACCGCTAGAATGAACAATGCCAAAATCCGGATTATTTCGAGAATGACCGACCGGATAATTGAACCCAAACTCTATAAAGCCGGAGCCAACGGGGTGGTCTCTCCCAATAAGATCGGTGCCCTGCGCCTGGCATCGGAAATGATCCGCCCGACAGCGGTTGATTTTTTGGATTCCATGCTGCGCAGCCAACAGGGAGATTTAAGGATTAATCAGTTGACAATTCCTGATCATTGTGTGTTTGAAGGAAAGCCACTGGCAACCCTTGGGCTGAAAGCGCAGTTTAACCTGCTGTTGCTGGGCATAAAACAGCAGGAAAAGGGGCTTGAGTTTAATCCCCCCCAGGACAGGGAGCTGTCTTGCGGGGCTACCCTGATTGTCATGGGAAGGGTGGCGGATTTTGAAAAAGCAGACAAGTGGATCCAGAAAAAATAGGATTAAATGCCCGGGAAAAAGCCGTCCTGGCAAAAAGCACCGCTGTCCTAATTAATGGCTAAAACAGCGGTGCTTTCTTTTAGGGCAATTGTTTACAGGATGTTCTGGGGTCATCCAGCCGAAAGGCTTCATTGAAAATTTCCAGCAGTTTTACATTTTGTTTGGCCATCATCACGCAGTTACCGCTAATAGCGTAGAACAGGATACTCAGCCGGGTTTTGGAGGAATCATCCCGGATTCGTTCTATTTGGTTCGCATTGAAATCATCCACCAATTCCCGTAAATAGTGAAATTGCTCTCCGATATCATGGCAATCGACAATCTCTTTTTTGCTCAATGCCGTTTCAACCTTCAGAAAAATATACAGGATAACTTTTTTGATTTCCTGTAATTCTTTCACCTGCACGTCTAAAAGACCCTTGTGTCGGTTGGCCACATGCATGGTAGAGCGAATTACCGTGTCCCTGTGGCCATCGGTGAGTTTTTGAAGCCGGCGGATGATCTGGTAATAGTTATAGGATACCTGGTTATCCTCTTTTTGAAGCAGTCGCAACACCTTGAAAATATTGGCGATGATGATATTGGTACCGTTCTGGAAATGTTTGACCCGGGTTCTTTCCTTGCGCAGTTTCTCCAGATCCTGATCAAACAGGGCATCAAAGGTGACATCAAAGGATTCTCTGATCCCCTTGAGAAGATAGGCCAGATGGTCAAAGGTGTTGGTTACGGATTCTGAAAAATCTTCGACTTTTTCCAGATGGAAGATATTGATTTCCTCCTTGTCCTTTTCTTTATCCTCATGTTTTCTCTTATTTTTCCAGATCATGAATCCGGCTAAAATAACGAGGCTCCCGATGCCGAAGGTACCAAAATAATGGAGGATGTTGGCAAAGAGGAAGGCCACCACAAAGGCGATCAATGCCGTCATAAACCACCCACCAATCACGGTTAGTACTCCTGTTATTCTGTAGACCGCACTTTCCCGGCCCCAGGCCTGGTCGGAAAAGGAAGATCCCATGGCCACCATAAAGGTGACATAGGTGGTGGACAGAGGTAGTTTAAGGGAGGTGGCAAAGGAGACCACGGCACTGGCGACCATGAGGTTGACAGAGGCCCGGACCAGGTCAAAGGAGGGTTTTTCCTTATGGTCCAGGGTGGTCTTGGAGAGGGGGGCTATCCTGGCGGCAATGGAATTGCGCAGGGGGTCGGGCACTAGATGTTTGCCAGCATTGAACAGACTGTCAAACAGGTTGACGATTCTGCGGGAGAGCCAGACAGATTCAAATCGTTCCATTCCCTCATCCTGTTGTCCCAGGCTGATTTCTGTTTCGGTAACGGTTTTGGCTTTTTTGGACAGCCAGAGAGTGATGACCATGATGGTACCGGCCAACAGCATGATACCTGTCTGGGAGTGTACTTTTTTGCCCAGGGCGTCCATGGTGATATTCAAAGGATCCATTGAAGCCAGAGCATTTTGAAATGCGTTCAATCCAGCCAGGGGGACTCCGATGAAATTGACCAGGTCATTGGCAGCAAAGGCCATGGCCAGGGCAAAGGTTCCCACCAGAACAATGGGCTTGAGGATATTGACTTTAAAAAAGGTGAGCAATATTTGAAACAAAACGGCAGAGACCACAAATATGCAGGCCATGATGGCAAGTGAATTGGCTTTGATCCAGGAAATGGTCTGGGCATCCATGAAGGTGGCTCCCTTGGCTCCTTTGACCAGGATAAAAAAGGTGATGGCGGTCATGGCCATGCCTCCCCAGGCAGCGCCATATCTGTTTAACCGCTCTTTGTAATCAAAGGTAAAGATCAGCCTTGAGATAAACTGCATTAAGGCACCGGAAAAAAAAGCCACCACAATGGACAATAAAATCCCGCTGACAATGGCCAGGGCTTTTGCGGTATTGATATAGTCCCCCAGGGCCAATCCAGAATCAGTGCTAAAAATTTTAATCAGGGAAAGGGCCACGGCCGCCCCCAATAGTTCAAATACAATGGACACGGTGGTGGAGGTTGGCAGCCCATGGGTATTGAACAGATCCAACAGCAAAACATCAGTGATCATGACTGCCAGAAAAATGGTTAACAGCTCCGGCATGGTGAAAAATTCAGGATGGAAAATGCCTTTCCTTGCCACCTCCATCATGCCTCCGGAAAAGGTGACCCCTGCCAGGATGCCAAGGCTTGCAATGATCATTATGGTTAAAAAGGGGGCTGCCTTTGAGCCGATGGAAGAATTTAGAAAGTTTACCGCATCATTGGTAACCCCGACAACAAGATCAAAGACGGCAAACAATATCAGCATTCCGACGATGATATAGTAGAATTCAAGACCCATTATGTTCTCACTTTAAATTTTTGGTGTATCTAAAAAAACTGCATCCCTTCTACGTGGGGCAGGGCTACGGTACCAAATTTTTGCGCAATGATAAATATAGCTTGTGACGTCCAATAGACTGCTAACACTCTATAAATAATTGCGGCGATATTAGCTTGTTTTCAGCTATTTATCAATGTATTCGGATTATTTTAACACAATCCTAACATTTGGATAACCCCAGAGAAGACAGGTGATAAAGCTTAGGTGCGGTGGAAAAATGGTCGGGAATCAGGCAGTTGTATTCCGGAGTTTGAGAATGGTATCATACACCTGTTTTTTGGGTAGGTGACCGACCTTTGAAATTTCCCGGGCCAGATCGCCGGTGCTTTTGTTTTCGTTTTCTTTTGAAAGGATGAGTTCCTCTAACTGTTCCATGGTCATCTGGGAAGAGGGGCCAGCCCCCTGGATAATCAGGACGCATTCTCCTTTTACCTGGGGACGCAGTTCAAGGTTTGAAAGAACGTCGCCTAAAGAACCCCGGATATATTCTTCGTGGAGTTTGGTGATCTCCCGGGCAAGGCAGGCGGGTCTGTCACCCAAGATGGGGATGGCCTGTCGGATCAATGCACAAATTCGTTTGGGGGATTCATAAAAGATCAGAGTGGCTTTTTCCGACCTGAGTGCTTCAAGGGATTGACCTCTTTTTTGTTGTTTTTTGGGTAGAAACCCACAAAAAAGAAAAGAATCCGTGGGCAGACCGGCCACGCTCAAGCCAGCAATGGCGGCATTGCAACCGGGGACGGGAATGATGGGCAGATTTTGTGCTGCAACGGCTTTTACCAGGGTGTAGCCAGGATCCGATATCAAGGGGGTGCCGGCATCTGAAATCAGGGCGATGTTTTTCCCGGTCTTTAGTGCCTCTATCAGCTGAATGGCTTTTTTGTCTTCATTGTGTTCATGGCAGGAAATCATTCCGGTTTCTATGCCATAATGGTTGAGCAGCCTTTTTGAGTACCGGGTATCTTCGGCAGCGATTAAATCTACTTCCTTTAGTATCCGCACGGCTCTGAAGGTCATGTCTTCAAGATTTCCCAAAGGGGTTGCCACGATGTAAAGCGTACCGGGCGGATTGTTTGTTTCCATCTTGTCTTTTTCCACGTGTTTAATCCAATCCAAAGGCGTTTTTTATCAGGGTGATGGTCGGGGTGTCATTGTTTAAAATGATGTCCACCACATCAAACCGTACCCGGAGGTTGGATAACTTTTTTTCCTTTAAGTAAAAGGTTGCTCCGGATATGAGTTTCCGCTGTTTTGCATGGTGCACCGATTCTTTTGGCAAACCTTTTCTCAGGCTGGTCCTGGTTTTGACTTCGATAAAACACAGGCAGTCACCGTCTTTGGCAATAATATCAATTTCAGCTGTGCGGCATCGGTAGTTTCTTTCAAGAAGGGTGTAGCCTTTCCGGGACAGGTAGTCAGCAGCAAGCGTTTCTCCGCCTTGCCCGATCTCATGGCCCCTAGGTTTCATCGAACAATCACCCCATTAAAGGTTTTCCTGTGAACCGGACATGGGCCGTATTCAATAATGGCCTGTTTGTGGGCTTTGGTGGGATATCCCTTGTGCTGGATAAAGTTGTATTGGGGATAGGTTTTGTGAAGGGTTGCCATGAAGCGATCACGGGTCACCTTGGCAATAATGGATGCCGCGGCAATGGAAATACTTTTCGAATCTCCTTTGACAATTGCCTGTTGGGGCAGCTCCATGTCAATGGTGAATTTCCCGTCAATTAATAAATAATCAGGTACTAAATAATCAGGATACAAGGTCAGGTTTTGAACCGCCCGCTTCATGGATAAAAGCGAGGCCTGAAGAATATTAATCTGATCAATTTCCTGGTGAGATGCCATGCCGATTCCAACGGCCAGGGCCTGGGCGTTGATCTCTGGGAAAAGGGCTTCTCTTTTTTTCTCAGATAATTTTTTAGAGTCAGTGACCCCCGGGCAGTTAAAACTATCGGGTAAAATAACTGCCGCAGAGACAACAGGACCGGCAAGGGGTCCCCTGCCGGCCTCGTCTATCCCTGCAATATACTGATACCCGAAGCGTTGTGTCTTGTGTTCAAATTCCCACATCGGGTAACCGTTATTTTGTCTAGGCAAACCGTTTTTCTTTGATTCTGGCTGCTTTCCCGCGAAGATTTCTAAGGTAGTAAAGTTTGGATCTTCTGACGCGGCCCTGGGTAATCACTTCGATTTTATCAAGGGAAGGGGAATTTAAGGGGAAAATTCTTTCCACCCCAATACCACCCGCAATTTTTCTTACGGTAAAACGGGCACCGGCAAGTCCTTTGGTCTTTTTAATCACTACACCCTGGAACATCTGGATACGCTCTTTCTCGCCTTCTTTAATTTTTACATGTACTTTTACGGTATCTCCCGAGGTAAAATCGGGGATATCAAGGCGCATCTGTTCTCTTTCCAATTTTTCAATTACGTTTGTCATTTCTTCCTCCTGGTTTTCGTCACTATTGGCTTGTATCAGCCATTTGTAATTCGATCTAAATATATGGATGCAGCAGACCGGACAGACAGGTGATTATAATCGCCTGCCCCAACTATGGGCTCAAGTTTTAAATCACATGCATCAATCAGTTCCTCTGCCAAACCCCATGCTGTCCCAAAGATCATCAGATGGGGTGAATTGTTCGCTAACTTTTGTTTAAATGTTGCAATGGTTATGGCGCCGTCCAGTAGTTTTGCACTGGTGGCAACCGTTACCACGTCTTGTTTCTCTTCTTCCCTGATGGATAGGACCGCATCTTCAAATGTAGCCGCCACCCGGATCAGTTCAAGGGCTTGTTTTCTGGAGGGGTTTAATTCACCTCCCACTCCTTTTGTCCAGTGGGAAATGACCTGTTCCGCCAGTTCGGCCTGGTCTGCAAAGGGAGTTATAACATAAAATCCTTTGACACCGAATGTTTTTGACGCCCTTGCTATGTCGTGCATGTCAATGGTGGTCAGAGCAGATCCGATGGGCATTTGCTTCCGGTTCATGACGGGGAAATGGACAAGTGCCACATATAGATTATTGGTTGACAATTGTTTCAAGCTCCCGGCACCATTGTTTTAAAATTTCTTTTTCTTCGACCGTGGGGATGTGCGTCTCAAAAAGGTCCGGCCGTTTCATAAAGGTTCGTTGTAAAGAGGATGTTTTCCGCCATTGTCTGATTCGTTCATGGTTACCAGACAACAACACCCCGGGTACCTTCAAATCCTTATGGACTTCCGGTCGTGTATATTGGGCATACTCCAAGCGGTCATCAATAAAAGAATCTGATTGGGAAGATGCCTCACATCCCAAAACTCCTGGAATCAGCCTTGCTACCGAGTCAATAATGGCCATGGCAGCCAATTCTCCTCCGGTCATTACATAATCTCCAATGGAGATTTCTTCATCCACAAGTTGGGTGTATACTCTTTCATCAATTCCTTCATATCTGCCGCAGACAAAAATAAGGCCCTCCCGCCTGTCGGCAAGGTCACAGGCTTTTTTCTGGTCAAACCGTGTTCCCTGGGGGGTCATTAATAGTACCTTTGCTTCCGGTGTTTTCTTCTTGGCAAAACAGATGGCGGCTTCCAGGGGTTCAGGCTTCATGACCATACCACTTCCGCCACCATAGGGTCTGTCATCCACAGTTTTGTGCCGGTCACAGGAAAAATCCCTGATATTCACACATTCTCCTGAGATCAGTTCCTTTTCAATCCCCCTGTGAATCATCCCATGTTCAAAAAAAGCAGCTGCAAGCTCCGGAAAGAGCGTCAACACCGTAAAATCCATGATTGGTTCCTTGCCCATTTAAGAACAATGTCCTTCGGGCAGGGTGGTGGTGACTATTTTTGTCTCCAGGTCCACGGATTCAATAAAGTGTTCATGCATGGGAATCAAAACTTCAGATTCACCAGAAGCATTTTTATCCGTTACCACCAATATATCATGGGCGTTGGTGGTGAAAATACTCTCTATGGTACCCAACTTTCCGAGAATACGGTCAATAACGGTCATCCCGTATAGATCCTGCCAATACCAGGTGTCATCTTCGATCTCGGTTAATTGATCTTTGCTGATCAGAATCTCTCGTCCTACCAATTCTTCTGCAAGGTTTACGGTGTCCACATGGGCAAGGCAGATCAAAACTCCTTTTTTCCGGGCAGAAGAATGGACAATGGTAAATAATTTACCCTGTTCCTCTTGTTCGGACTTGAGCCAGATTTGCCTGCCTTTTCCAAAGGTGTCAACAGACTGGGCAAAGGACCAGACCTTTAAGTTTCCCTTCAGGCCGTGCACCCCGGTTATCTTGCCTATGACTAAAAGATCTTCTTGGCTCATCCTTACTCAATGATCTCCAGAACAGTACGTTTCTTAAGTTTGGTTGACGCTGCACTTAAGATGGTTCTCATTGCCCGGGCAGATCTGCCCTGTTTGCCAATCACTTTTCCTAGATCGTCTTTTGCTACTTTTAGTTCTATTACCGAAGTCTGGTTACCAACAACTTCGGATACTAAAACTTCCTCAGGATTGTCTACCAATGCTTTTGCAATATATTCTACCAGCTCTTTCATAAAAACATTTCCTTCAAATGGTGAAAGGAGAAACCCTAAGTGATTCTGCAAAGGTTTTCAAAATAAATGACTCAACGAGTCTTAGGCGGTAGCACCTTTGAAACCCTGGCTTTTAAATAGGCTTTGAACGGTTGTGGACGGTTTGGCGCCTTCACCCAACCAATAGTTTATTCTATCTTCGTTCAAGGTAATTAAAGCCGGTTCAGTCATGGGATTATAGGTCCCGAGAGCTTCAAGGAATTTGCCATCTCTGGGTGCTTCAACGTCAGCGGCTACTATTCTGTAAAATGGTTTTTTCTTTGTGCCTTTTCTGGTCAATCTGATTCTTACGGACATATCTTTCCTTCTCCTTAGAACGGAAGCATGTTCTTTAATGAACGCATGCCGCCTTTATTAAATTTTTTAATCATTTTCATGGACTGTGTATAACTTTTTAGAAGCTTGTTGACATCCTGCACACTTGTCCCGCTTCCATTGGCAATTCTTTTTTTTCTGGACCCTTTTATCATGGCATGTTTTGACCGTTCTTCCGGGGTCATGGAATTGATGATGGCCTCTATCCTGCTGAATTCCTTGTCATCAATATTTAAACCTGCCAATTGTTTTTTGTTTACACCGGGCAACATGCCAATAAGATCCTTAATGGATCCCATTTTCCTCACCGATTTCATCTGGTTTTTGAAATCTTCAAGGGTAAAGGCATTTTGCCTCAGCTTTTTTTCAAGTGCCTTGGCTTCGTTCTCATCAACAGACTCCTGGGCCTTTTCAATAAAGGAAAGTGCATCCCCCATCCCCAATATTCTTGAGGCCATCCGATCCGGATGGAAAGGCTCAAGGGCCGTGGATTTTTCACCCACCCCGATAAATTTCAGGGGTTTGCCGGTAACCGCTTTTATGGAAAGAGCCGCACCACCTCTGGCATCTCCATCCATCTTTGTCAAAACAAAGCCGCTTAAATCCAGCCGCTTATCAAAGGATTGTGCAATATTCACCGCATCTTGCCCTGTCATGGCATCTGCCACCAGGAGGATTTCCGATGGGTTCATCCCTGTTTTAATATCTTCAAGCTCAGCCATCAGCGTGTCATCAAGATGCAATCTCCCGGCCGTATCAAACAACAGGGTGTCGCATCCTTGTTCCCTTGCTGCCAATTGAGCATCCTGGCAGATTTTTAAGGGGGTCATATCTGTTGTGGATTGGAAAACCGGTATATCCAGTTGACTTCCAATTTTTTTCAACTGATCAATGGCTGCAGGTCTGTAAACATCCACGGGAACAAGAAATGGCTTTCTTCCCTGCTTGCGCAGATAAAAGGCCAGTTTTCCTGCGGTGGTGGTTTTACCCGATCCCTGCAATCCCACCAGCATAATTGACCCCAGGGCTTTCCCCTCAAGGTTCAGCTCCTGGTGTGTGGAGCCCATCATCCTGGTAAATTCTTCATTTACAATTTTAATGACCTGCTGGCCCGGGGTCAGGCTCTGCATGACCTCCTGACCCAATGCCCTGGTCTTTATATCTGATATGACATTTTTTGCAACCTTATAATTGACATCAGCTTCTAGAAGTGCCATCCTGACTTGTTTCAAGCCATCTTCAATGTTCTTCTCATTCAGGGTGCCGTGGCCCTTTAATTTCTTAAATACGGAGTCAAGTCTGTCGCTCAAATTTTCAAACATAAAGGGTTTGCCTCAAATATCAAATCAAATCATTGAATTTAGTGTAGATTCCGTGATATGTCAAGGAAATAATGAAATTAAGCAGGTTAAAACACATGGAAAACATACTCGATTATACTAGGAAAGAACTGGCTCAGTGGCTTGAAGATAAAGGGTCTCGTTCTTTCAGAGCTGGCCAGATTTTCAAATGGATCTATCTGAAACAGGCCCAAAGCTTTGATGAAATGACCGACCTTGGCAAAGAATTGCGGGGTCTGCTGGTGGAAAATTTTTATTTGCCCCAGCTTGAAATTGAAGACAAACAGGTCTCCTGTGATACCACTGAAAAGTTTTTATTCCGGCTCAGTGACGGTCACCACATAGAGTCGGTTCTCATACCGGAGAAGGATCATTTTACCCTCTGCGTTTCCACCCAGGTGGGATGCGCCATGGATTGTCAGTTCTGTTTGACGGCCAAGGGGGGACTAAAACGAAACTTAAGTGTTTCAGAGATCGTCTCCCAGGTTCGGGATGCTCGGTTTCATCTTCTTCAAAAAAAAATAGAGCCCCTGAAACTTTCCAATATTGTTTTCATGGGGATGGGGGAACCGCTTGCCAACTAGATCGGAAGAGCGTCGTGTAGGGAAAGAGGGTGCCTCTATGTGTAGATC
>CAXHYW010000071.1:0-10864 GCA_964021475.1 uncultured Desulfobacteraceae bacterium
ATCTTTTTTCCATTCTCAGATTTATGCATTGTTAAAATAACTTTTTGGATACTTTCCTTTAGTTGGGACTGCAAAAAAGATGAGGCTACCAAAGGAGGACTACCAAAGTAATCTGATTTTTTGATAACACGAGTTTTAGATGTAAAATAGGGATTTTTTGCATTATAAAATTCCCACTTGTGCCCATCGACCGTCGCCCCGTCAACAAGACCCTTAGCTACTGCAAGAATTGAATTATCATGACTATAGGTGTAGGTGACACGATTAAAAAAAGAATCAGGGGCTTCGTTTTTTTGGTATAACCAAAAACGGGGGACTAAAGTACCGGTATTTGAATCAGGATCAGTGAATGCGAATATTTTTCCTCTGAGATCTTCCAAAGAATTGTATGGGGAGTTTTTTTGTACAATTAGATAAGACTGGTAATATGGTTTTCCTCTGACAATTGGTGTAGCAAGGCCTTCAAATTTATATTTTTCTTGTTCATTTGCATAGGGTCCGGAACAAACAAAGGCCAGGTCAATCAACCGTTTTGGGAAGAGTTCATTGACTTCTGAATAAGTTTTTCGTTGGATTAAGACAACTTCGTAACCCACTTCTCTGCCGATATAATTTAATAGTTCTTCATAATATACAAGGGTTTCTTTTGGGGATATCATTGCAGCGACAGCTACCCTAAGCTGTTTAGGGCGGGGGGCAGAAACATTTTGCGATTCTGGTACCATTTTTTCGCTTAGATCTACAAATTTATATTCATTGCTTTTTTCACATCCCCAAATTAATAGTGCGAATATAAAAAATGATAGTAAAACTAAAGTGTATTTAATTTTTTTCATATGTCACATTCTCCAAAACTTTAATCTCAAGAATAAAACACAGTGCAAACCACATGCCATATCTCTTTATCTGCTTAAGCACGAAGGCTTTAAATGCAAAAGCTGAGAAAATATCTATCAAAAGCAATTTTGCTTACTTCAAAAGGTGTTTAGACCCTTATGTGTTATCCGTACGACATTGTTTTGCGTCCGATTTTCGGATGACTATAACATATTGAAATAACATATGCATTTGATTTCGTCAACAAATGTCGTACGAAATCCGGACATTTTAGCTATTCTCATAATGGCATGTTCCTATATCAATATTCCGATTATTATAGTCTTATTAAAATCAGCGAATAACCTTCACAGACGTAGTTTTAGACCAATTCTGCTTAAGAATATAGAGACAAGGGATTAAACTTTTATTTCACAGGCACACTAGTTGCTAATTAATGCAGCATTGTACAGCTCGAATAAAAATAAAACTGATGCAGAAAAGGTCTTGGAGTAATAACATGAAAAAAAAGGTGATCTTGATAAGTAAGAAATCAAAGGAACTAAATCAGATAGATGCTGTCCTATCTAAAAATAAGTACCGGTCACATCTAATTGAGGGCATTGAAAATCTTGACAAAGCTTTGGCCGATATCTCCTGTAATTGTGTCATTCTGGATTTAGATTCAATCAGAATTGATAACCGGACTATCCGGGAATTAACCATTCAGTGTCCTCATATTTGTTTTTTGTGCATCTCTAAAGATCGATTTCATCCAGAGCTGAAAGATGCCATTTGCTACCATATTTATGCCTGTTTAACAAAACCTTTGGATTATGATGAGCTGCTTTACTGGCTCAGATGTATTGATAACGATAATGAAGCGACTTCAAGTTTGTCTAATAACAAGGATGAAGAAAGTTAATCGTAACCATTTAAACGGAGGGAAAATGAAAAAAGAAAAATCAATATCCCTGATTTCTCAGTTTTTGAAAAATAAAGGCTTGTCTCGTCGGTCCTTTATGAAAGCCACCGTTGCAACAGGTGCAGCCGTTACAGTTGGCGGCGGTATGCTGCCACAGATGAAAGCATTGGCTGAAGCATCAGGCGAAACAGGGAAAGATCTGGGCAAATGGCTTCCCGCAACTTGTCAGGGGTGCACCTCTTGGTGCTCCAAGCAAGTTTATGTTATTAATGGCAGAGCTGTTAAGGTGAGAGGCAATCCACACTCAAAAGTAAATTTAGGTGCAGGTTGTCCACGGTCTCATCTGGCATTACAGCAGGTTTATGATCCTGATCGGATCAAAACACCAATGAAGCGTACAAATCCCAAAAAAGGTCGAAATGAAGACCCTAAATTTGTTTCCATCTCCTGGGATGAGGCTCTTAATACTATCGCCGATAAAATAATGGAGCTGAGAAATGATGGTGAGACACACAAATACATGCTGATGCGTGGGCGCTACTCGTATATGAGAGATATTTTGTATGACAGGATGACAAAAATTATTGGGTCTCCAAATAATATATCTCATTCTTCCCTGTGTGCCGAAGCTGAAAAATTTGGTCCCTATTATACTGAAGGGTTGTGGGATTATCGTCAGTATGATGTTACCAACGCTCGATACATCCTTTTATGGGGTGCAGATCCCCTGGCCGCTAACCGGCAGGTCTCCTATTATTCTAAAGTCTGGGGAGAAGCTATCGATAAGGCAACCATCGCTATAGTTGAACCCAGACTTTCTGCAACGGCGGCCAAAGCAGATGAGTGGCTTCCGGCAAAGCCAGGTCAGGATGGTGCATTGGCCGTCGCCATCGCCCATGTTATTTTAACAGAAGGGCTATGGTATAAGCCCTTTGTTGGTGATTTTATCCATGGGGAAAATCTTTTCGTTAAAGGTCAGCAAGTTGATGAAACTCTTTTTGAAGAAAAATTCACAAATGGAGTGGTCAAATGGTGGAATCTTGAGCTTAACGATAAAACTCCAGAATGGGCAGCCAGTATTGCTGGCCTTGAAGCAGATCAGATCAGAAGAGTGGCCACTGAGTACGGGAAAGCGGCTCCACACGCGATTTCCTGGTTGGGCGGTGGTCCATGTATGCAGGTAAGGGGTGGATTTACCGCCATGGCTGTTCATGCACTTAACGGTCTTGTGGGATCTGTTGATAATGTTGGGGGTACCCTTAAAGCGAATAAGGAATATACTATAAAATTCCCGAAACCAGATGATTTTATAGATGATATTGCTAAAAAGGGCAAAAAGCATGGAAAGATTGATCAAAGAGGACGACTCCAATTCCCTTGTATGAAAAAAGGGAAACCCGGCAGTGCTGTAATCACCAACAATGCAGCCGAAGGAATTCTCAATGATGATCCCAATGAAATCAAAGTTGCAATTGCTTATATGAATAATTTTTCATTTTCAGCACCCCAGCCGGAAAGGTGGGAAAGAGCTTTATCCAAAATTCCATTCCTGGCTCATATCACGACGAATGCATCGGAGTTTTCATGGTTTGCAGACATTTTGTTACCAGATACCCATCACATGTTTGAAAAGTGGGGATATGTCAAATCTCATGGTAATGGTCATAGACATGTTACCTTGATGCAGCCGATTATTGACAATGTATGGGATTATAAAACTGATGAAACAGAAATCCCCTGGCTGATTGCAGAAAAGCTTGCAGAAAAAGGATTTGACAATCTGCTGCGTCATTATAAGACGTATAAAGATCCCGAGACAGGCAAGGAGCCGACCAATGAGAAAGAGTTTGCTTTTTATGCATTGAAATATGCAACGCAACAACTTTGGGACCCGGCTCAATACAAAGGCGGTGATAAGTTCGATGGTTGGAACGCTCTGGCAGAAAAAGGGGTTTGGAATTCAGCACCTTATCCTTTTAAAAAGCGATGGGGCCATATGAAAACTAAAACCAAACAGTTTGAATTTTATAGTGAAACCTTAAAAGCGGCCTTGGAAAAACATGCCCATAAACATGAAACAACCGTAGATGAGGTAATGAAAGTCACAAACTACCTAGCAAGGGGTGAGATGGCATTTATCCCGCACTATGAAGAACCTTATACACTTGGAGATGAAAAAGAATATCCTTTTATCCATGTGGATCATAAGTCCCGCCTCAATCGAGAGGGACGATCAGCAAACTGCAGCTGGTATTATGATTTTAAGGATATCGATCCTGGAGATGAAGCCTGGGATGATGTAGCAAAAATTAATCCATTGGATGCCAAAAAAATTAATATTAAAAATGGTGATCAGATAAAGGTCTCCTCTCCCACTGGCAGTCTTGTTTGTACAGCAAAACTCTGGGAAGGAGTTAGGCCTGGTACTGTTGCAAAGTGTTATGGACAGGGGCATTGGGTTTATGGTCGCCTGGCATCCAAAAAATTTGGGAAAGAGGCACGTGGCGGCAGCAGCAATGACATTATTCCGGCACAATATGAAGCACTCAGTGGTGCCTCGGCATATTACGGTGTCACCCGGGTTAAAATTGAAAAGGTATAAGGGGGAATAAATAATGCCAAGATACGCAATGGTTATAGATCTTCAAAGATGCGTCGGGTGCAGTGCCTGCAGTATATCCTGCAGGAATGAAAACAATGTGCCTGACGGGATCTACTGGTCAAATAAAATTACTGAAACATCCGGGATATTTCCCAATGTTCGATATCATTACATTCCCACTCTTTGCAACCACTGTGAAAATGCACCTTGTGTCAGAGGTTGCCCAACAGGTGCCATGCATAAGCTGGAAAATGGCATTACCATGCACAATCCAAAAAAATGTATAGGCTGTAAATATTGTGAGTTTAACTGTCCTTATGGTGTGATCTATTTTAACTGGACAAATCCTCACAAACCCTGGAAAAACCGTGAAAAAGTTCTGGAAGGTACCACCTCTCCAGCTGAAGAAGTAGAAAAAGTCGGTGGGAATACAATTCCCTATTACAATCCGGAAAGAGAAGAGACACTGGCGGGAATCCGCCCTAAAGGTGTGGTTGAAAAATGCACATTCTGCGATCACAGGGTGAAAAGAGGAAAATTGCCCAGATGTGTGGACGCCTGTCCCGCAGATGCAAGAGTGTTTGGTGATATGAACGATCCAAACAGCAAGGTTCGACAACTGCTGGGTAAGTTTAGGCCGTTCAGGCTCAAAGAGCAGGTCGGAACCGAACCCCATGTGTTCTATATAAGAGACTTTAACCCCGCAAACTATCAACCAAGCAAAGGAGGTATCTAATGAATCCAAAACCTTCAAACAGATTGTTTTTTCCCTGGCTTGGTCTTCTGGGCATCGCTATCCTTATTGGATTATTTGCAGCTTTTAAACTTTTAACAGAAGGCCATCACCTTTTTAACGCAAATGATGTACTGATTTGGTCATTACCATTGGGGGTATATATTTACCTGGCATTGGCAAGTTCAGGCTTGACTCTTCTGGCATCGATTCCATTGGTATTTGGCGTTAAGCGATACGAACCTTTTGCCAAAAGATTGGTTTTTCTTGCAATAGCAGCATTGCTTGGTGGTTTTATATCCATAGGACTTGAACTTGGTAATGTTCTTAATATGGTGTATATCTTGTTCTCACCAAATCTTAGTTCGCCGATTTGGTGGATGGGCACTATATATAGTATTGAGCTGGTCGTACTGGTCCTGAAATTCCAAAGAATTCATGCAGGTGACTGGTCCAGCACGACAAGTAAAACTCTCGGTAAAATTGGTTTTCTTTGTGCTTTAATTGCACCTTTAATGATCGGCTCAGTTTTTGGCCTTACAGAGTCAAGGGTGACTTATTTTGGACCGCTCATGTCTATATACTGCCTGCTCATGGCTATTCTCAGCGGATCTGCACTCTGTCTTTTCTACAACCTGATTCATGCACAAATTACAGGCAATGGGCTAGCAGAGGATAAAAATTCTTTGATGAGGGAGTTAACCAGAATATTTACAGGCTCTCTTGGTGCAGTTATAGTTTTGACCTTCATCAAGTTCTTTTTTGAAGGTTCAACCGTCATTCCAGAATTCTTAAATTATCATAAATATGCCCAGGTTTTCGGCAGTATTGCCGGTATGAATACAGAAGTAGTCCTGGGATTATTTCTGCCTTTTATTTTAATTTCCATACCGGGACTTCGTTATAACAACAGTACCAGAATGCTTACCTCGGCACTTGTACTTGTGGGAACGCTTGCGATGCATATGGAAATCCTATTGGCCGGACAGAGCCGTCCTGTCGGTCCTAAAGCGGAACAGTTCCCTGATGTGATTTCTTATTTTCCAAGTATTTGGGAATGGATGGTTTTTATGCTGTCCATTGCAGTTATGTTGCTATTGTTCTCTTTGGGAGAACGATTTTTGAAATTAGAGGCTAAGCCTGCTTAACCATTAGACACTGTTTTTTATACGCTTGAGTTGTGGCTGATTTTTTCATCCGGCTTTAACCACCTCCCCCGGATGAAAAAATCAGTACTTATCCAAAAAAAATGGATCGTAATGTTATAAAGGAGAAATTATATGGATAGTCAAAACCTTGTGTCACAGGAGACCGCGAGACAAGATATCTACAAAAGTTTAGCAAGTTTTTATAGATTACCCGAAGAATCCATTCTCACGAATTTGGATATTTTGTCTGAGCAATTGTCAAACCAGAATTTTGAGGCAGCATCCTATATAAAATGTATGCAGACGGAACTTGTTCAAAATTGTGATTTGGAACTGCTAAAAATTGAGTATACACGGCTTTTTATCGGGCCTTACAGCTTACCAGCAGCTCCATATGGATCTGTCTATACTGAAAATGAACGCAAAGTCATGGGCGATTCATCCATGGATGCAAAAAAAAGATATCAAAGTTTTGGATTAGATATTTCTAATAATATTAAAGAGGTTCCAGACCATATTGCTGTCGAACTTGAATTTATGTTTTTCCTAATTTATAAAGAAATTGAAAGCATCAAAGCCTATGACCCTGAGCAAGCTCAGGAGATATTGTATCATCAAAAATCATTTCTTTGTGACCATTTGAATATGTGGGTACCCGATTTCACTGATTGTGTGATCGAGCATGCCAGCACTGAATTTTATCGCAATCTTGCAAAAGCCACCAGGGTTTTTGTCGCAGAAGAAATTGAGTACCTGGAAAGCGTTTTTATTGCTGCGACCCAGGTTTAAAGGATACAAATGGAATCTTTCGAATATCTACTTGAAGAATCGGCTAGGACGCATGGTCATCTTTGTCCTGGTCAGGTTGTGGGTGTCCGGATGGCGATGTTGGGGTGCCGACTTATCGGTCTTGATAATCCAAAAAGTTCAGAACAGATCAAAAAGCTTCTTGTTTATGTAGAAATGGATCGATGTACCGCAGATGCTGTTGCGTATGTTACCGGTGTAAAACTTGGGCGTAGAAGTTTGAAATTCATGGATTATGGTATCATGGCCGCAACTTTTATAAATCTTACCACTGATAAATCATATCGAATCATTTCCACAGAAGAATCCAGGGATCTTTCTGATGTATATGCCCCCGAGGTTGAAGGCAAATCTCAAAGACAACTATTGGCATATAAAAGAATGCCGGACAGTGTGCTTTTCAGGGTTCAAAAAGTTCATGTAAATATTAATGAGTTTGATCTTCCAGGTCCTACAAAACAAAAAAACACATGCAGTCAGTGCGGACAGGTCATTCGTGACGGTAGAGAAATTGTGAAAGAAGGTCAAACGCTCTGTAAGCCATGTAGTGGGAATAGTTATTTTTCACATGCCATGGAGATTTCCTGGCCTGGGATGGATTGGTCACCATTAAATGGGAAAAATGGAAAATCTCAGGCTGGTTTTGTAAAAGGGACTGCTCTGAGTTGAATCCCGATAGGAATGATCGGTATGCGTAACTGATAAAGGAGAATCTAACGTGTTTAAAAAAATTCGTGTCGAAGATGCTGTTGGTGAAAAATTAAGCCATGATATTACTGAAATCAGACCGGGCGAATTTAAAGGGACTGCTTTTAGAAAAGGCCACACGATCTGTGATGAAGATATCTGTCATTTGCAGAAGTTGGGGAAAAATCATCTTTACCTCATAAATCTTGAAAAAGATGAAATCCACGAAAACCAGGCAGCACCTATCTTGGCTAACGGATTAGCAGGCCCTGGCGTCACATGGGAAGATGACCCCAAAGAAGGTAAGATTTGTCTATATGCTGAAACCGATGGCCTTCTGGTTGTTGATAAGGCAAATCTGGCTGCGTTTAATATGGTGGATGAAGTCATGTGTGCCTCTTTACACAGTTATACTCTGGTAAAAAAAGGCCAACAGATAGCCGCAACAAGGCCCATACCGTTGGTGATGAAAAGAACACCGGTTGAGCGTGCTGCAGCGATTGCCCAGCAAAATGGTGGAACTGTCAGTGTACATGAGCTTAAAAATTCAAACGTTGGTATTGTCATCACCGGTAACGAGGTCTTTAATGGCCTGATAGATGATAAGTTCGCTCCTATTTTAAATAAAAAAATTGCGGCAATAGGTTCTTTTGTGTCAGAAATCACCTTTGCTCCAGATGATGTATCCCTTATTCAACTGGCTATTGAAAAACATATAAACGATGGGTGTGATCTTATCCTTTTAAGTGGCGGTATGAGTGTAGACCCTGATGATGTTACGAGGAAAGGAATATACCAAGCAGGTGCCACTGAAATGCATTATGGTGCAGCAGTCTTACCGGGTGCAATGTTCATGGTTGCTTATATAAGTGGAATTCCCATTTTGGGTGTCCCCGCCTGTGGGCTTCATCACAAAGTTACCGTTTTGGATTTGATTCTCCCGAGAATATTAATCGGTGAGCATATCGGAAAAAAAGAATTGGCATTTATTGGACACGGCGGGTTATGCATGGACTGTCCAGAGTGTACACATCCCCATTGTCCATTCGGTAAAGGTATGTAAAAATTTTTCAGCCACGGATCCTGAAGGTGGATTTCATGTCTCATAATATGCCCCATAGCCGGGCTCTCGGTATTTGGGAGATATCATTTTGTATACTTTTTACTCAGTATAGGGTATGGAAGTGGGTATTATTTACCCGATATATCTGCCCCGGATAATGGAACTAATTGATTTTTAAGCAAATTGGGGCTGGTATTATTTTTGCAAAGAATATCAATTTATTATGAAACTATTTAACAAAAAAATATCTGTTTTTATCTCTCCCTTTATGGTGGCAGGAGTGTTGGTGGTATTGGTGCCTATTTTCGCCTTTATGACCCTGGATCGCATGGACCGCCAAAAGGAGTTTATAAGGGAGCGGTTGCTCATCAAGGGGATTTCTCTGATCAGAACCTTTGAGGCGGGAACCAGGACCGGCATGTTGACCATGCGGTGGGGCGCCCAGAGGATTCAGGCCATGCTGCTGGAAACGGCAAGTCAACCGGATATTGATTATATCATGATCACCTCCAGGGAAGGGGAAATCCTGGCCCACAGCGATGCTGCCATGGTGGGAAAGATATATGATGCCATGCCGGAAATTGCGGCGGTTCAGGGGGACACCCTCCTGGTTTCCCATCGGACAAGGCAGATGGACGGTCAGCAGGTCTTTGAAGTGTTTAAACGGTTTACCCCTTTGACCTCTGGATTCCGGGGCCGGCATAAACCCATGCACGGCAGGGGGCAGGGGTCCAGGGAAGGGGCTAAGCAAGGGGGTAGGTATGACAATTCCCCGCCGGGCTCTGGATACTTTGGCGAAGACCCTTCCCGGTGGGCCTGCCCGGAAAAATCGGGTATTGAACCTGATTTTTCAAATATGACCGAGCATTATATCTTTGCAGGGCTTTCCATGACCCGGGCCAGCCTTGTCCAGGAGCGATTGGTACGCCAGACCATTGGGCGGGGATTTCTTTTTTTTCTGATGGGGTGCATTGGGATCTTTTGCCTGTTTGCCTTCCAGGCATATCGGTCTGCCAGGGCCTCCTTGTCCAGTGTGAAGGCATTTTCAGATAATGTGGTTCAGAATATGCCCGCTGGATTGGTGACCATTGATCCGGATTACAGGATCACCTCCATGAACCGGGCAGCAAAAGAAATTCTGGGACAGGTGCCTGAAAAACCCTTCCCCCAGATGATTCAATTGGTCTGTGAGATGGAGACCCTTGGGAAACCGATTTCCCGGGAAGTCACCCTGGGAAGTCCAAGGGAACTGAGGCTTTCCATGACCGCTTCCCCCATTGTGGATAACCAGGGGGTGGTAGAGGGGTTTTTATTTTTGTTCCGGGATTTGACCCAGCTTAAGGCATTGAAAAAAGAGGTGGAAACCACCCGCCATCTGGCCGCCATTGGCAAGCTTGCGGGGGGGGTGGCCCACGAGATCCGAAATCCTTTAAGTTCCATTAAAGGGTTTGCCACTTATTTTGGTAAGCGGTACGAACATAATTCAGACGACAGGGAAACCGCCCAGATAATGGTTCAGGAGGTGGAGCGCATCAATCGGTCCGTTACCCAGTTATTGGAATTTGCCAAACCCCTGGCCGTTGAGAACAAAGAGGTTAGGCTTCATGAGTTGATCGCCCATTCCCTGAAACTGGTTCAGCACGATCTGGATAAAAAATCCATCCAGGCCATTGTGAATATTCAAACCAACCAGGCAACTTTTCGGACAGACCCGGACCGGATGAACCAGATTCTGCTCAATTTATATATGAATGCCATCGCAGCCATGGGAGAAAATGGGATATTGACGGTGGATGTCTTGGATTTACGTGAAGACGTGGGAATAGGGATCCATGTGACGGACAATGGAGCAGGAATTGATAAAGAGAATTTGGATGAGGTGTTTGACCCCTATTTTACCACCCGCCCCGAGGGAACAGGTTTGGGTCTTTCCATTGTTCACAGAATTGTTGAGAACTTAAAGGGCGATATCCGGGTGGAAAGTGATCCGAAAACAGGGACCCGGTTTATGATCCGGCTGCCCGGAACTAGATCGGAAGAGCACACGTCTGAACTCCAGTCACTACGGAGAATCTCGTATGCC
>CAXHYW010000072.1:0-10821 GCA_964021475.1 uncultured Desulfobacteraceae bacterium
CGCTGGTCATATTGCCATCTTCATAAACTAGCTGAAAGGTCAATTGGGCGGTTTTTCCAATCAGGTCTTTGGCCCTGTCCGGATCACTGATGCCGGGTAGCTGCAGAAGAATCCGATTGTCACCCTGGAGCCGGATATCCGGTTCAGAGACACCAAACTCGTCAATTCTGTTTCGAATGGTTTCCAGGGCCTGCTCAGTGGCCATTTTTTTAATCATATCCATGTCGGCATCAGACAAGCTTAAGGTAAAGTTAACACCATCCTTTCCTGTGACAGGACTTGGAACCAGCAGGTTTGTAAATTCATCGGAAAGAATCTTTTCAAACCCTTTTTTGTTTTCATCTCCATTCAGTTTAGCAAGAATGGTATTGTTTTTGAGTCGTGAAATACCCAGGTGTTTAATCCCTTCATTTCGAAGTTCTTTTTTCAACTCATGAACCGTTCTTTCCAATTCTGCTTCCACCGCCTTTTCATTTTGTACTTCCAGCACCAGATGCATCCCACCCTGGAGGTCAAGCCCCATGGCAATTTTTTTGTGGGGCCAGGTGTTGAAAAAGGTCGGGATAAGACAAACAATTGCCGTTAGGATAATCCCTAGGATAAATATGCGTTTAAAGGTAAATAGCTTCAATCTGATCACTCCTAAGGAATTTTATTTAGTCTTTTTTTCCAGTTTCTGGGCAGAATCATTGTCCGTAATCTGGGCAGCAACATTTCCACGGGAAATTTTTATTTTTACTTTTTCTGCAATTTCAAGGCCGATGGTGGTGTCGTCAATGGAAACAATGGTGCCGTAGATGCCACCGGAAGTAACGATCCTTGTTCCTTTGCCAAGATTGGCGATCATCGCTTTATGTTCTTTCGCTTTTTTCTGCTGGGGTCTTATCAATAGAAAATAAAAGATTGCAAACAAAATAATAATTGGTAAAAAACCGGCAATACCGCCTGCCTGTCCACCTGCTCCACCCGTTGCGCCCATTGCATATGCTGTACTAATCAAAATTACTCCTCCTTCACGTTAATAATATAATTTAAAATTAAATATAGTTTAAGGTTTTTTTGTCGGAATCCAGATGTTTTTTCCATCAAACTGGATTCTGTCAACATTGTCATAGTTTATTTCTTCAAGCAGGCTTAACACAGCATCCATGTTATAGACCACTATTTTACTCAAAGGTTCAATCAGGTTGATATCCTTGACGACCTGTTTTTCAATCAGGTTATAGATAATCACCATGGTTTCTGAAAATTTTAAAACTTTCCCCACTCCAGAACTGAATCCGAGATTTTTAGGTTCATCCGCTTTGGGTTCAATCGAAATGTTTTTATGGGCATAATATTCTTTCAAAATACCAAAATGGATATTCCAGATATTGTCCCCAGGCCGCACCACATGGATGCCATATTCTCTTATTTTAACAGGTACCGTGCCTCCGGAAGGAGCAATTTCCTCCTGGTAAACCGTTCCTGATTTTGTATACGCTTTTTCAAGAATTTCCCGCATGGAGACCTTTGAATCACCAACGATGAAGGATTCATCGGATTTGATGATCATATCAAGGCTTTTTTGAATACCAAGATTTTCTTTTCTGGTATCCATCAACTTTCCAAGGGGGGTGTCCTTTTTCATATCTTTATAATCAATGGTCGGTTTGACAATGATATCCCCTTTGACAACGGTCTTGTTTTTTGTATCTGCAAGATTGATAGCTTTCGTATTCAAAATCGTTTTTGATTCCGACGATGCTGCCACCTTGGTTTTTTTAAAAAAATTATTGATAGATTGGTTGTTGGGGGTCACATAAAGCCATACGCCAATAATGCCAAGAATCACAATTGCGGATATGACAATTGTCTTGCGTTTATCTTGTCCACTTTTTAGGCGCATTTTCTCTCCTTCTCCCCATTTAGTTGAAATTGATTCAGATACACAAAAGAACGGCTTATGTCAAGGAAGTGCAAAATAGACCTTATATTATCCCGCTGATTTTGCTCTGCCCGGAAACCATTTCAGAGTCAATTTCAATGGCGATCGTAACCTTTCGTTTAGATTCTATGTCCAGTAGTTCTTCACGTTTTTTATTTAGAATATAATAGGCAACCTCCCTGGGGAGGATGCAGTTTACCTGACTGATTTCAGTTTTAAGGGTTTTAAGATTTAATTGTCTTAAAAATGCCATGCTTTGGGTTTCCACAGAAGGGGTCATTCCTCTTCCGTTGCAGTGGATACAAGGCTCATAGCTGCCATAGGTTATGGAATGCCGTATCCGTTGCCGGGACATTTCAAGCAGACCAAAGGTAGTGATACCCCCCACCTTGGTTTTGGCTTTATCGGCTTTTAAATACTTTTTTAGATTTTTAGTGATATCAGCTTTGTGCTTTCGTTCTTTCATATCAATGAAATCCACCACAATCAACCCGCCCATATCCCTTAGACGTAATTGTCTTGTAACTTCCTCGGCGGCTTCCAGATTGGTATGGTAGGCGGTTTCCTCAATATTCTTCTTTTTGGTGGATTTACCTGAGTTTACATCAATGGTGACCATGGCCTCTGTCTGTTCGATGACAAGGCATCCTCCGGACTTTAAAGGGACTTCTCTCTTGTATATGGAGGAGATTTGTTCTTCCAGTTGATACTTGCTGAAGATCGGTTTTTCGCCTTTATACATTTTAACAATATTCATTTGTTTGGGAGCTATCATGCCGATAAAATCCTGAACTTCCTTGAAGGTCTCGGGACTGTCGATCAGGATCTCGGTAATATCAGTTGTGAAATAATCTCTTAGAGATCTGACAGCCAGGGTCTGTTCTCTGTAAAGAAGGGAGGGTGCCTCATCTTTCATGGCCCGCTTGTCGATCTCTTTCCAGACCCGCATCAAATATTTTAAATCAGCGGTCAGCATGGTTTTGGTGGCATTTTTTCCGGCTGTCCGGACAATCATACCAAATCCTTCGGGGATTTTCATGTTTTTCAGAATGGTAACCAGGCGTTTTCTCTCAGATTCCTCGTCGATCTTTCTGGATACTCCTTTGGTGGTATTGCCGGGCATTAGCACGCCAAAACGGCCGGGAAGGGAGATAAAGGTTGTTAACATGGCCCCTTTTTGATTGATGGGGTTTTTGGTCACCTGGACAATCATCTCCTGGCCTTTTTTGATCAGATTAAACAAGGCTTTCTCATTTGATTCAACTTCCTGGAAATAATCGCTATGGATTTCATTTTTTTGAAGGAATCCATTTTTTTCAGCGCCGTAGTCAACAAAAACTGCCTGGAGACTCGGTTCAACCCGGGTGACAATTCCTTTATAGATGTTGCCCTGGGTCACCTGTCTTGCTGCGGTCTCAATGTGAAATTGATCCAGTTTGTTGTCAACGATAGTCGCAATTCTGCTTTCATCGGGGTCAAGTGCGTTGATTAGAATTTTTCTGTTCATAAATTTACTCTTTTTTTCTTAAGTTTGGTTGATACATAGACCGTTTCAAGCATAGAAATTATAGGGATATCTAATATTTTGAAACAGGCAAGTCAAATTTTTATTTTCCAATGCCATTGAAATACGTCAGTTCAGCGGACATTGTCTTTTGTTTTAGGATATCAAAATAGGTGAGAATCCGTTCCACATATTGAACCGGTTCCCAACCCCTTGCATATCCGTGTTTGGTAATCTTAAAATATTTGGGGTTAGACAGCAGTGGCAAGGTGGTTTTAAGCGTTTGCCAGATCGTTAGGTTTAACCCTTTTTCTTTTGCAATTTTCAGGGCATCCCGTACATGGCCGTACCCAATATTATAACTTGCCAGGGCAAAAAGCATTCGTTGATAATCATCCTCGATATGACTGAATTTATCGTACATTTTGTCCAGGTATTTTATACCGGCCCGGATGCTTTGTACAGGGTCCAGTCGATTGCTTATCCCCATCTCCTGTGCCGTTTTATGGGTCACCTGCATCAGTCCCCTGACATTGGTAAAGCTCTTGGCATTGGGATTAAAATGGGACTCCTGGTAAACAACCGCCGCTACCAGTCGCCAGTCAAATCCATATTTAGCACATTCATCAATGATAACTTTTTTATATTTGGGTAACTGGGTTTTAATGCGCTTATGAAATTTTTTTAATTCGTAGGAGTCAAATTTCTGGGTGTTTTCATAATATTTGTCGATAATGTTTTTTAAAATTCCGGTTTCATTTGCATAGAGTAAAAACCGGTTAATTTCAACTAGCATCTCGGTGTCATCTTTGCGAACAGCCCAGGCCAGTGATTCTTTTTCCTGGACGGGAATACCAATCCGGATATCCGGATAATATCGTTGACTGAGCATCGCTATGTTGGAATCTGCAATGGTGAATCGGATTTTACGTTTATGGACCATGGCAATCAGCTCTTCAGTCGGAATATTGTCATGGAGGATGTAGTTAACATTAATGCCGGAGGATTTTATTTTTTTCAAACGCGAATGGTAGGAGGTGCCTCTTCTAACGTGAAAAGTTTTGCCCTCCATCTCATTCATGTTTTTGGGTTCGAATACCAGGTTATGGTGAATAATGCGTTGTTGAATGGTCATATAAGGAATTGAAAATGAGGCGTCTTCAAGCCGTTCTTTGGTAATGGAAATCCCTGCCGCTATAAAATCTCCCTTGCCCTGGTCGAGATAAGCAAACATATTGTTCCACCCCGGGACCACAATATCCAGGTCAACATTTAGATATTTTGCAAATTCCTGGGCCAGATCAAATTCAAAGCCAGTGGGTTTGTTTTCATAGTAGTAATAGCTATTGATGGCACGTGCCGTAATCAGGCGCAACTTCCCGCTTTCGCGTATCCGTTCAACCGTACCCGTAGTGTTTCCTAAATTTTGATTATGTATTAAAATAGAAACATAGACAAAGGTCAGACATAAAAATATCAGCAGCAGTAGAATACAATTTTTTTTAAAAATTTGTCTCATAAAATGGTTTTGTCTACTGATTCAACAGGTGATCCACCGGGTGATTTCACGGGAATTACTTCTATTCTGTCAACGGTTTGATATCCACGGGGAAGCTTTTTGCCTCTGTATCCTCGCATTCCTGCATAATCTGTTTGATTCCCGGGGTTTAATCTGAGGAAATGTTTGCCTGAATGTATAACAAGATTTGAATTTAATGGCAATATTTTTAACAGTTTGAGCTTTTCCGGATCATCTGAATTGATTTGCGTTTTGGGGATGGTAATGATTTTATTGCCCTGCCCTTTTTGAAGTCTGGGCAATAAATTTATCGGAAAAATCAACATTCGGCCGTGGCTGGTAATGGCAACAATACGGTCGGTTTCAAGGTCATAAACCTGCTCGGGTGAGAGGAGATTAAATCCCGGTTTTATGGAGATGACCGCCTTGCCATTTTTATAAGTGGTTAAGAAATCGGAAAATTTGATGATAAATCCACAGCCATTATCCGACCCCACCAGAAAAAGATCCTCATCCTCCTGGGAAAGCATATATTTGATGGCCGTATCCGGTTGCAAAGACAAATGTCCGGTTAAGGGTTCTCCTTGGCTTCTAGCCGATGGCAGTGCATGGGAAAAAAGCATATAACTTCTGCCGCCATTGTCCAGGAAGACAACGGGTTTATCGCTTTTTGTCCTAAGAAAGCTCATCAGATCATCCCCGGATTTGAACTTGACCTTGGCAGGATCGATATCGTGTCCCTTGGCCGAACGGACCCATCCGTTTTGGGAGAGGATAACGGTAACCGGTTCGATGTCCAGAATATCGGTTGCGGAAAATGCTTCTGCCTCCTGCCTTTCCTTGATGGGGGACCTTCGCTTATCCCCATATTTTTTGGCATCCGATTGAATCTCTTCAATCATGTACGCTTTGAAGGCTTTTTTGCTGTTCAGCAATCGCTCAAGTGTGGTTCTTTGTTCTTCCAGTTCTTTGATCTCGGAAAGAATTTTGATTTCTTCAAGCTTTGCCAATTGTCGCAGGCGAATTTCAAGGATGGCCATTGCCTGGATTTCAGATAAATTAAATTTTTTGATCAACTCTGGTTTCGGTTTATCTGAATTTCGGATAATCCGGATAACTTCATCAATGTTCAGATAGGCAATCTGAAAACCCTCAAGGAGATGGAGGCGTGCCAGGATTTTCTCAAGTCGAAATCGAAGCTTTCTTTCAACGGTATCCGCCCTGAACTTAAGCCATTCCCTAAGGAGGGTGAGAAGATTTTTCACCTCTGGACGCCCATTGATTCCGATCATATTCATATTGACAGAATAGGAACGTTCAAGATCTGTGGAGGCAAACAGATGGTCCACAAGGGCCTGGGTATCAATTTTATTGGATCGGGGGATCACCACAAGCCGGGTGGGTTCTTCATGGTCTGACTCATCCCGGATATCACTGACCATGGGCAGTTTTTTAGCTTCCATTTGGGCGGCAATCTGTTCGTAAATTTTTTCCGTTGATGCGTGGAAGGGCAGGGAGCAAAATACAATTTCGCCGTCTTCTATTTGGTAAGTAGCCCGCATCTTTATCCTGCCGTTACCGGTTTCATAGGTCGCTTGGATTTCAGAAATCGGGGTAATGATCTCGGCATCGGTGGGAAAATCAGGCCCTTTGATAAATTTGCAAAGAGAAGACAGGTTTGCATCCTCATTTTCGATGAGATGAACCAATGCCTTTGCCACTTCCCGTAAATTATGGGGGAGCATGCTGGTGGCCATTCCCACGGCAATACCTGTGGTCCCGTTGAGCAGCAGATTGGGCAGACGGGCAGGCAATAAAGTGGGCTCTTTTAAGGTGCCATCAAAATTGGGGAGCCAGTCCACGGTTCCCAGGTCCAGCTCATCCAGGAAAATATCGGCATATTTAGACAGTTTGGATTCTGTGTACCGCATGGCAGCAAAGGATTTGGGATCATTGGGATCTCCCCAGTTGCCTTGTCCGTGCACCAAGGGGTATCTCAGTGAAAAGGGCTGGGCCATTAACACCATGGCCTCGTAACAGGCAGAGTCACCATGGGGATGAAATTTACCTAGAACATCCCCAACCGTTCGGGCTGATTTTTTAAATTTTGCAGTTGAAGACAGACCCAGCTGGCTCATGGAATAAACGATTCTTCGCTGAACCGGTTTTAGTCCGTCCCCGATGTGGGGAAGCGCTCGGTCCAGTATGACATACATGGAATAGTTTAAATAGGCTTTCCGGGTAAATTCCTGGAAAGGAATTTTTTCATAATCTTCTACGACGGAAGGAAGGGTGTCTTTCATAGTGCGATCTCTTTGATATTGCCTTCGGTTTCAATCCACTTTTTTCTGTCCTTGGCCCTTTTCTTACCCAGGAGCATGTCCATGACTTCATAGACCTCTTCTTCGGATGCCGTTGATCCGTCATTGATGGACAATTGAACCAGTCGTCTGGAGTCCGGAGCAATGGTGGTTTCCTTGAGTTGGGCCGGATTCATTTCCCCCAATCCCTTGAATCGCTGGATATTGATTTTCCCATGTTTTTTCCGGCGTTCTACCTTATTTATAATCGAGTTTCGTTCTGAATCGTCCAGAGCATAAAATACTTCTTTGCCAACGTCAATCCGGTAAAGGGGGGGCATGGCAATGTATACATGGCCTTGCCGTACGATTTGGGGGAAGTGTCTTAAAAACAAGGCACAGATAAGGGTGGCAATGTGGAGACCATCTGAATCTGCATCGGCAAGGATGCAGATTTTGTTGTACCTGAGCTTGGAAATATCCATCTCTCCTGGCGTCACCCCAATAACCTGGATGATATCCCGGATTTCTCTGGATTCCAGGATGGCAGTGGAACCAATATCCCAGGTATTGAGAATTTTTCCCCGCAGGGGCATAATGGCCTGAAACCTTCTGTCCCTTGCCTGTTTGGCTGAGCCACCTGCCGAATCACCTTCCACAAAAAACAGTTCTCTTCTTTCCTTTTCATCAGAGCTGCAATCGGAAAGCTTAGCAGGAAGGGTGCCCCCGTTGGATGTCCGTTTTTTGGTGACTTTTTTTGATTTTTTAACCCGGTCCTTTGCATGCTCAATGGCCATTTGTGCCAGGACTTCTCCATGGGAAACATTCTGATTCAGCCAGAGGCTGAAGGCGTCTCTGACCTGAAGGTTAACAAGGGCTGCGCAATGGCGGGAAGAAAGTCGCTCTTTTGTCTGGCTGGAAAATTGGGCTTCAGACAATTTTACGGACAGCACATACCCCACATTGAGCCAGATATCTTCCGGGGCCAGAAATAATCCCTTGGGCAACAGATTTCTGAATTTACAAAATTCCCTGACAGATTCCAGCAGTCCAGATCTGAATCCGTTGACATGGGTACCGCCTAAGCTTGTGGGGATCAGGTTGACATAGCTTTCCTCAATGGTATTTCCAGATTCTTTACCCCAATTGATGGCCCAAATCGCTTCAAAATCTTCCGTGGCGGTTTGTCCGGTAAACGGGGCTGGCAGGATACATTTTTTATCCTTTAAATGTTCGGCAAGGTATTCATCCAATCCATGGTCATAGTGCCATGTCTCAGTCTCGTTACTTGCTTCGTCAAGAAGAGTTGTTTTTAATCCCTTGCACAAAACTGCCTTTGATTTAAGTGCGGTTTGAAGGGCTATCTTTGAAAATGTGGGAATATCAAAATATGACCCATTGGGATAAAATTTCAAAGAGGTGCCTGTATTCTTTTTACCAACGGTTCCGGTGGTTTCAAGATCCCTGGTTTTTATCCCATCTTCAAACTGGATCTCAAATGTCTGCCCATCTCGTCTAATGGTGATCTCTAAATGGGCGGACAACGCATTTACAACGGAAACCCCAACCCCGTGAAGTCCTCCTGAAAAGGCATAGTCCTTGCTGGAAAATTTGGCACCCGCATGGAGTTTTGTCATGATAAGTTCAATGCCGGAAATGCCTTCCTCGGGATGAATATCCACGGGCATGCCCCGGCCATTATCCGTTACAATGATGGCGTTGTCTTTTGTGAGTACCACATCAATGGTGTCCGCAAAGCCTGCAATGGCCTCATCCACACTATTGTCAATCACCTCAAATGCCAGATGGTTGGGGCTTGTGGTGTCCGTATACATGCCGGGACGTCGCTTAACCGGGTCCAATCCCTTGAGTACCTCAATGGAATCGGCCCTGTAAGAGCTGGTATTGTTTTCTTTATCGCTGTTCGGATCAAATAAGGTCATAAATTATTCTATTGCGCAATATGGGTTAAATCTTTATATTTGGTTTTAAACAACATCCTATAGCACTTTTATTTATAAATGTACAAACTGGAAAAAACATATATTTATGGCATCCACAACACCCGGGTTTAGTTTGAATGATTTTGAATCCCTTTGGGATGGACTTGATGAGAAATCCAAAGTTCAACTTGTTGAGAAGGCCGGACTTCTTTCTCCAACAATAGGGATTGGGCCGATCATAGAAGGGATCACTTCTTTTCATTTCTCTGTTCGATCCCAGGCCAGAAAAAGCCTTGAAGCCATTCGAAAAGTTATCCAGAAGCAATTAAATGCAATGGATGACCCCAAAACCTATCTATCCGGTGTAAAGGCATCTGCAATTGTATCGGCAAAAGTGTATCAACAGATTCACCCGGATATTCCCTTCAATGAAATGAATATTTTTTTAAAAACCCTGCTGGGACTTGGGGACAAGGGGGCATATTTTGCGTTCAAGGCAGTTTACCAGGGACAGGTAAGCTTGGAAACACTTGCAAACGTGCTTAAATCGGTGGATCAATCTCAGCGTCTTCTCTTTGTTGATCAATACCTCCAGGCACCACCTGCGGATCGTTTAAAATTTGGTTTGATATTTAAAAAAATATTAACCACCATTTCCCAGAGGGAACCGGTTATTAAATTTTATGCCAGTTTATTTGACCGTAAACGCGATGCTGATCCATTTTTAAACAACATTAGTTTTAATCTTAGAAATCCTGAAACCATATTACAAGATGAGGTTTCATCCCCGTCTCCAGCTGTAAAAATAATGGGATTAAAAGCCTTGTCCCTAATGACGCCCAAAATTTCCATTCAAATTCTTTTGGAAAATATTGAGAATGAACAGGTGAAGAAGGTTAGGATGGCGGTATACCGTATCGTTGAAAATTCTTCCATGGGCCTTTACCCAGAACTTTTTGACCCAATTCTCAAACATTTTTATAAATGTGACCGCCATGAAGCCATCCATATTTTTAAAGCGCTTGTGGTCACAGGCAAGGTTCCCATCCATGCGCTTTTCAAAATGGTCAGGGATACCTATCCTGAAATAATGCCGACAATTCACCTTGAAATCGCCTCATTATCCAGAATGTCCTTTTTTGTTACCCAGGATATCGCATTGAACAAAGAGAAATATCTGACGGATAACTTTGATATAAATCTTGCCTGTATATTGGGTATGATTCGAAAAAGACCGGAACGGGTGGTAAAAATAATAGACCATTATGAGGGACAGTCACACAAGGGTATGAAAATTGATGTCACCGGGTTTGTGAAAAAAATTAAACTGCTGCTGCTCAAAGAAAAAAATCATATCCAGGCGCCTTTTGACACCTTGTTGGAAGAATTTAAAAAGACACCGGCAACACCCAAAAATCTGTTTTCCTCTATTTTACAGGATCCGATCAAAAAAAAAATCGATCTCCTTAAGAAAAACATTCCCTCAAAATTCATTGATTTTAAGGGACACCATTTTGAAAACGAACATCTGGCTGACTTACAATTTTCAGCATCCTTATTATTTTTCAGCCAGGCCCGTTTTGAGCATTGTGATCTGTCAAATTCATATTTTGAAAAGGCATATTTTA